>JBARUP010000482.1:0-17333 GCA_049645805.1 Nodosilinea sp. | reverse complement strand
TGGCATGGTTGAAACGCTGGGGTTCCCCGCTGTAGTAGAAGCGGCGGACGCGATGGTAAAAGCCGCCCGGGTCACCCTGGTAGGCTACGAAAAGATTGGCAGCGGACGCGTTACGGTAATTATCCGTGGCGACGTGTCTGAGGTTCAAGCCTCAGTGGCAGCTGGTATCGAGAACGTTAAGCGGGTTAATGGTGGTCAGGTTCTCTCTACTCATATTATTGCCCGTCCCCACGAAAACCTGGAGTTTGTGCTGCCTATCCGCTACACCGAAGCGGTGGAGCAGTTTAGGGAGAGTGTTAGCGGCATTCGCCCCTACGGCAGATAGGTCGTTATGCTTTTGGCCAAGGTTCGCGGCACGATAGTTAGTACTTGCAAAGAGCCCAGTTTGAGCGGCGTTAAGTTTTTGCTGGTACAGCTGATTAGCGAAGCGGGCGATTTGCTTCCTGACTACACCGTTGCCGCCGATATAGTTGGAGCCGGTCCTGGTGAATGGGTGCTCATTGCCCAGGGCAGCGGGGCTCGCCAGCACCGAGGCTACGAAAATCGCCCTGTGGACGCAACCGTGATCGCTATTGTTGATACTGTTAGTCTTGACAGCGGTAATCTCTACAACAAGCGAGACGACCTTAGCTAGCTGGGTGGGGCGAATCCTTGAGTACGTGACTAAATCGACTCTAGGCCGCTCTATACAGATCGTTATGGGACGATGGATATCAGCTCCTTGGCTACGGTCGAATGTCGTCGGCTCAGTCGCAGGGGTTTCCCAAGGGGTTCTTTTGGAGGATGTGTAGCAATGGCGATCCGCACACCAGCGGTATCTCCGACCCAATCAGTGGCGGCTAGACAGGGGTCGGGGGCATCAGCGCACCTGCACCCTCTGGCTCAGGTACACGGGCCGGTCTTGCTAGAAGCGGGAGCAACGCTGACGGCAGGGGTAACAGTTCAAGCCGACCCCAGTGCTCCAGTACGGCTTGGTGCCGCCAGCGTTCTGCAGGAGGGGGTCACAATCTATGGCCGCACCCAGGGTCGAGTACTGGGCGACGATCGCTCTGCCTACGCGGTTTGGGTAGGCGATCGCGCCTTTTTAGGGTACAAAGCCCTGGTGCAGAGCCCCGCCTACGTTGGTGCCGACTGCTTTATTGGCTTCCGCTCTACTCTCTATAATGCTCGCTTAGGGGCGGGGTGCGTAGTCATGATGCACGCCCTGGTTCAGGATGTGGCGGTGCCGCCAGGTAAACTGGTGCCCTCCGGTTCGGTTATTACGCAGCAGTATCAGGCCGAAGACCTGCCTGATGTTGGCCCCGCAGATAGAGCTTTAGTCAACGAGCTCTCACAGACGTCGGGCCTCGCGACCCCGACGACCTGGTGCGAGCCTACCGGCTCAGCTTCCTCTTACCGCACAGACTCAAACGAACGTGATGGATTTGGCACTATGACTTCTCAACTGCTACCCCCCGACGTTGTCCAGCGGGCCCGTCAGTATTTGGCTCAGGGCCTAGCCATTGGTACCGAGCACGCCGACTCTCGCCGCTACAGCAGCGGCGTTTGGCAAACCTGTAGCCCGATTCAATCTAATCGAGAGTCTGAGGTGCTGGCTGCTCTAGAAGCCTGCTTGGCCGAGCACTCCAATGAGTACGTACGCATGTTTGGCATCGACTCTCGGGCTAATCAGCGGGTTGCCCCAACCACGATTCAGCGGGCCGACGGCAAGCCTGTGACGGTTGGCGACGGTAAGATGTCAGCAGTGCCCGCTAGCACCAGTGCCTACCGCTCGGCCCCAGCGTCGTCCGCATCTAAAGGTCCACTGTCGCCAGAGGTGGTGCAGCAGGTGCGCCAGTACCTGAACCAGGGCTACAGCATTGGCACCGAGCACGCCGACTCTCGCCGCTACAGCAGCGGCGTTTGGCAAACCTGCTCCCCCATTCAGTCTTCCCGCGAAGGCGAAGTGTTTGGAGCCCTGGAGGCTTGCCTAGCGGAGCACTCCGGCGAGTACGTACGCATGTTTGGCATTGACCCCCAGGCCAAGCGTCGTATTGCTTCCACCACAATCCAGCGCCCTGACGGCCCTGTAACTGTTTCGCCGTCGTCTAGCTCGTCCTACGGCTCGTCTAGCTCGTCCTACGGCTCGTCTAGCTCGTCCTACGGCTCGTCTAGCTTGCCCAGCTCATCTTCATCCTACGGCTCGCCCAGCTCATCTTCATCCTACAGCTCGCCCAGCTCCAACAGCAGTTCTTTTAGGGGATCCGGCTTGCCTCAGCAGGTACACCAGTGGCTCAGCCAGGGATATCACATTGGAGCTGAGCACGCTGATGTTCGTCGCTACAGCAGTAATGTCTGGCAGTCTTGCACCCCCGTCACCAGCAATCGCGAGGGTGACGTCATGGCGGCCCTAGAAGCCTGCATCGCTGATCATCCGAACGAATACGTGCGTGTCTTTGGCATCGATCCAAAAGCCAAGCGCCGGATGTCGCCTTTAACCATTCAGCGTCCTGGCGATCAGTTTCCAACTGTTCTCTCGCCGACCCCAGCTTCAGCCGTCCGCAGCACCTTTAGTCAAGCCCACAGTAGTCAAGTCTACGGCGGTCAATCCTACGGTTCCGATCGCTCCAACGGCAACGGCTCGGCACCTATGGGCGGGCTGCCCCAAGACGTAGTGCAGCAGGTCAATCAGCTAGTTAGCCAGGGCTATCGGCTGAGCTTAGAGCACGCCGATTCGCGCCGCTACCACAGCGGGGCTTGGCAAACTGGAGGTGCCCTTGAAGGTAGCCGTACCTCAGATGTCCTAGCAGCCCTTGAAGCTCAGCTGCGAAGTCACGCGGGGCGGTACGTACGCCTGATTGGCATCGACCCAAAAGCGAAGAAGCGGGTGCTCGAAACGACTATTCAGCGTCCCTAAGTCCTAAGGCAAACTTTGACCGTGGCAGTACCCGCCCAGGCCAACAATCCGTCTCCTGACGGCTATATCCAGGGAAATGTGGACTTGGCACCGGGGGTAGCTGTGGCCCCAGGAGTGCTGCTAGGGGCGGCACCGGGCTGTCGCCTGGTAATCGCCGCCGGGGTTTGTTTGGGAGCTAGCGCGGTAGTACAGGCTCGTCAGGGAGACCTAATGCTAGAAATAGGAGTGAGCCTAGGCAGCGGCGTACTGGTTGTTGGCCACGGCACTATTGGTCAGCACACCTGCATTGGGGCTAACAGCACGGTTATCAACCCCAGCCTTGGCGCGTCTCAGGTTTTAGCGCCTGGCTCGCTGGTGGGTGATCCCAGTCAGCCGCCCCTAGCTCAGCGGCAGCCTACCCAGGCTGGAACGAGCGTTGGCAGATCTCCAGCGAATAATTCCGGTGGAGCAGGCGGGTATGTCCAGGGTTTAGGCACCAGTGACCAGAATGGTAGCCAAGGCGGGTATACTCAGCCCGGATTTTCAAATGGCGGTATTGCAAACGGTAGTACCGGAAATGGTGGTGCTCTAGACAGCGACATTTCAGGCGGCAGTACCGCGAATGGTTCCTTGGTCTACGGTAAAGCCCACGTAAATCGCCTGCTCGCCACCCTATTTCCCCATCGCCAAACTCTAAATGGCGCTACCCCAGAAGACAGGCCGTAGAATGGAGAGGCAGACATCCCTGTGCAGAGGCACCCTATGCAAACCGACGGTAAACTAGCCTCGCCCCTCGACCTCAAGTCTGGTAAGCCTAAGCGGCTGTCCTTAGCCACACCTGCTCCCAGACAAACAGAGGCACAGCGACGCGATAAGTACCGTGGGGCGGCTCTGGGTATGGTTTCAACGGAGAGTTTTCCAGCGGTAGTCGGTACCGCCGACGCCATGCTAAAAGCTGCCGATGTGCTGCTGGTGGGCTACGAAAAAACCGGTGGTGGTCACTGTACTGCCATCATCCGAGGAGGAGTAGCTGACGTCCGCATGGCCGTTGAGGCTGGAGTCAAAACCGCCCAGGATTTTGGTCAGTTTGTCTCATCCACGCTTATTCCGCGCCCGTTACCGAATCTAGAGGCGGTACTACCCATTTGTGCTCGCTGGGACGAGCTGCGTCGTGAGGGGGGCGGCAAAATGGGCAGTCAGGCCATTGGGCTGCTTGAAACCCGAGGCTTTCCGGCCATGGTGGGCGCTGCCGACGCGATGACGAAGAATGCTGATGTGGAGCTGATGTCCCACGAGGCTATTGGTGAAGGCCTCTGCACCATTTTGATTCGGGGGTCGCTGACCAATGTTGCGATCGCGATCGAAGCCGGTATGCACGAAGCTGAGCGCATCGGTGAACTCCACGCCGTGATGATTATTCCTCGCCCCCTCGACGATCTAGTCGAGTCGCTGCCTGCGATGGAGCAGGAGCAAGAACAGGCCGAACCGATGCGCATTCCTCTCAATCTGGAAACTAAGCAGAACGAGATCGAAGCCGAGCCGATGCTGATCGAAGCTGCTGCGGAAGAAGCTAAGCCTATTGCTCTGGAATTGACGGTAGAAGAGCAGGAGCTAGCCGACGAAGAGCTTTAGGAAATCACAAGAGGATTGACACCAGAGGTTCCTCAGCTCATTAAGCTAAGCAATCAGAGAAACTTATGAGACACAAGCTAAGTCTTCAACAAAAATTAGACCAGAGGCGAGCTGTACCTGCTCAAACGTACTGCCTTCCCGCTTGCCCTGGATGCTCTTGAGCTTCACTTCCAGCTCTCGGGTTACCTTTTTGAGCTGCCCTTCCGTTGCCGGAATAATCTGGGTTTTACCAGCTGCCTCAAATCGCTGAAGACGGTCTTTCAGCTCACTCTGCTTACGCTCAGCAAAGGATCTAGCGCTGCGCTCTTGGATACCACAGCGGTTTTGATTTTCAGCCTCAAACTCTTCAACGGCTGCTCCAAAGCTTTCTTCGAGAGCATCTTCGCACTTTCGGTGCAAGTCTAGAACCTGTTCAATGTCATCAACGAAGTTCTGGGCGTTCGCCTTGGAGCGACCCTTCTGCACAACGGCAGTTAATACTGATTCTGAGACCTGATCGGAGAGCAAAGCTCCGTCGCTGCACTGAGCTACTTTATAGACAATTTGGCTCTCGGTTTTAAGCCCAATAAATGTCCAGCGATGAGCAGCATATAAATATAGCCCAGGGGGTAGCCCTACAGTATGGCAATCGATCCGAGTTACAGAAACAGGATGGAGTTTCTGTGCAGATGTTTCGTAACGATGGCGAATCCAAAGAATGAGGGGGTGGGTAGCATCGAGCAGCTCATTGCGTTTGCCCATACTGCCCGCAATCTTAGGGTCGAAGAAGCAGCCAACAGGAGTGCCTGAAACATGCAGCTTAGTAGGCGTTGCACAGCGGTTTTGATTGAGGAACAACTGTAGGTCAACCTTAGCATTTTCAGAGAGAGCGATCGCGTAGAGCCGTTCTTGTCCAGGGCTTGGAGCAATCACTGTACCGGGATAATAGCGGGAGAAACAGTCCTCAACAAAAGCGCGAACCTCCTCAGGCTGTAGCCACCGTCCTTGGTCTCGACTATTAGTAATAGAGCGTAAAATGTGATCGGAGAAAGCCAGCATATTGATGGCTTCGGTTTCTAGCTCATCTTGCAGAGTCTGCTCTTTCAAAAGAGCCATCGTTGTTTCTTGGGCTCGTTGCTCCTGTTCTTCTGGGGTAAGATTAGCGTCGAATAGCTGCACCAGAAGCTGCTCAGTCATTTCTCCTAAAATACCTTCTAAGTCGCCAATGCTCTCTTGAAAAATATTGATCCGCTCGTACAGCCGCTCTAAAATTTTTTCTTCTACTGTATCAACCAGGCTGAAGTTAACAATAGAAATTCGATCTGACTTTTGCCCTAAGCGATCTAATCGACCAATTCTTTGTTCAACCTTCATTGGGTTCCAGGGCAAATCATAGTTCACCAAAAAGCGACAGTGTTGAAGATCAATTCCTTCGCTACCAACTTCAGAAGATAACAGCACTGAGGGGCCATGTTCCTCACGGAATGCTTTGACAATATCCCATTTCGAGTCTCCCATATCGCCCATAATTAGGCTTGCAGAAATACCGTCAGCTTCTAACCGCCGCTGCAAATACTTAAGCGTCCCTCTAAAGTAAGCAAAAACCACGAATTTCTCGCTTGTGCTTTTTTTCAGCTCGTCTCTCAAAAATTTTTTTAGCTCTCGATATTTACCATCCTGCTGCTCTAGCTTTTTGATATTACTTCTGTTCAGCAGCGGCGTGCTAAAGCGCTGGAACGATTCAGCAGTTGTTTCATCCCCTAGTTCGGATAGAATACCAAAGTCTTCCCAAAGGGATTCACTGACTAAGCCATTTAAAGTTCCGTCTTGGAGCCAAGACTCTAGTGCCGCTGCCATGCAGCTTGCCATCTGGCGCTGACGAGAGATCAGTCTAAACACCGATACTCCACGCTTCCCCTGGGTTTGCTGTTTAATCTGACCAGTTATATGGTCATAAATTTCTTTTTCTAATGGCGAGAATTTAACTTTTAGAGTCTGGGGCTCCCGCTGCACTCGATTAGGTATGACATCGCGCTTGCGACTTCGGGTAATGTACTGCCCCAGCAGCGATATTTTTTCGAGCTTGCAGCCTAAATCAACCCGCTGTTCTTCATTCAGGTCTTCTACCTCCGCTAAAGCTTCGCGCACAGAATGAAGTAAACGATTATCGGTTAAATATTGTGATGCCATAGCTATGTCAAGCTCAGTCTTGGCCTGTTTTATTTTAGGTGGGTTAGTCCACAGGAACCGTAGAGCACGAATAATAGGGTTATTCGCCTCGAGCATGCTGTCAAAAACCAGCTCATCAAAGAAGTCTTCAGGACTAATAATTTGCAGGAGCTGATACAAGTTTGTGCTGTGAACCTGAACCGGAGTGGCTGTTAACAGCACAAGATGGCGAGAAGCATCTCGGATTAGTCGGCTAATACGGTTGCTGGCGGTGCTGGAATTTCTCAGATAGTGAGCTTCATCAAAAATAGCTAGGTCAAAAATACCAGAATCATTGGCGGCAGGATTAGCATCTAGCAGCCTGGCCAATTCCGCTCGGGGGGTTGTCACTGTCTGCTCTTCCCAGTTACGGTTTGGGCGTAGCCCCTCTAGACTAGCGATACAGACAAAGGGTTGCGCCTGCTGAGTTTCTAGGCAAGTTCTGGCCTTAGCTAGCAGCTCTTTGGCGTCGACAATATCAGCGAAGATATTAAATCGCTGACGCAGGTCATCTTGCCACTTTTGGCGCAGCATGGCCGGGCAGACAATTAGGAGCCGTCTAGCATCGGCGCGAGCCTGGAGTTCTTTCCAGATGTACATAGCTTCAATGGTTTTACCCAGGCCAACTTCATCTGCAATCAGCAGGCGACCGACCGGGGAGTTGAGAAACTTGAGCACCGGCTTAAACTGATGAGCATAGAAGTCGGTTTGGCTCGCCTCCATACTGTAGAAGATATTAGTCAGCTGGCCTTTGACTTTTTCGAAAGTGAGGATTCGCCTGAGATCGGCTGGGCCACCAAATCGCTTCTGCCTGAGAAGTGAGCTAATACTGTCGTCATCGCCACAGAGTTCAAGCAGGTTTTGCGGTTTGTAGACTTTCTCATTTGGTCCAAACTGAACCTGAACTAGGAGGCGCGTCCCAGCTTGGCGAATTCTTCCGGTAGTAAGCCCGCGCTGCCCTGGGTTAGATCGTATCCTAACCTCTTGCCCTGGTATTTCAGGGTCCCAGCTATCAACAAGTTCAGACGGTGGGTTTTGATTCAACATATCGCGTAGGCTGATTTTTAAGCCATTGAAAAGATGCTGGCATTGCTACATTAAATCCTGCATGTCTTCGTGTCTTGTCTCATGTTCAGGCCAGCATGGGATAGACGCTACATTAGACTCAACTTCACTAGGAAGACGAATCTCAGGCCCTTCCCAGCTAGGAATACAAAGGCCATAGGCCACCGCAAAGCGGTGAAATTCTCTAGAGTCTAAACCATTCATTGATAGATTATTAGGCACTGGAATACGCCTAATTTGGTAGGGAGGAACTCCAGCATTTTTGTGCTGGAAGTCGTTATAGGTAGCCTGAACGGTGCTCTCAAGAAACTGGTTGTGGCCACCACCACCGCCAATAAAGACGTCTAATTGATCACCTAGCTCGTTATTGGCCACCAATCCACGGTTTTTCCGATGCTGGTTTTTGCCGCCGATGACAACAGCGGCGACGAACTGTTGGACCTGACGACGCGTTTTGCACAAACGCATGTTGCTGTGTAAGTCGATGTTTGTAGCTGGCAACCAGTCTAGAAGCGCCTGATGAATAGCCTCTGGGCTAGCCTGTAATTCTAAGGCAGTCTGCTGTGTGAAAGCGGTTACTCCTAGAGGGCGTACTTGACCCGCGTAGAAGTCTACTTTGAGTTCACCCTCATCTTCTCGCCAGAATCTGAAAGCGGTGCCATCTAGAGTGCCATCGCCAAAGTCGAAGAAGGTGTAGAATTTCTCTAGAGCCTGGCGAGAGCTAAGGAACGACCAGACAGCGGCTGAGATTTCTGGTGTTGTGAAACAATCTAGGGAGTTGGCCTGGTTTTGCTGCATCCACTGACGCAGGTAAGTGCCAACCTGATTTAGTGAGTCAATCGTCAGCGACTGCTTAGACGATGGTGTGTTAGCCAACAGCCACGCCAGCGAGAGTACCCGTCGAAAACGATCTAGGGCGGGAGACTCACAGTACGCTACTGGCACGCCAGTGTTCAGGCTCCAACGGGTAGTTTGATTAATAAATAAATCTGCCCGGTTGTGCTGTATCCATTCCTGGGCACGAATAATGACGCTGCAGAGGAAATAAGCACAGATATTTTCTACGGTTTCGGGATTATCTAGCTCAGGGATTTGGTCTAGCCGCCACTCAGCCTCTTCGGGCAGGTCGAGATGAGCTAGGCGCATTTTGATGAATTCTATAGTTCTCAGGATAGGATGCTGGCTTTTAGCCCACTCGGCAGAGGTTAGGCCTGTCACTAAAGTGCCGTCTTTTAAGATAGCAACCCTGGTGGGCAGCAGAGCCTGTTCTAGGTCTATATCGTCTGTTTCGGTAAAGGTGACTACTTCTGAGCGATCGCTGGCCAGATCTCGAAAGCAGACTTTGGTAAACCCAGTACCGAAGTCAATACCCAGGTTAATTTCAAGGGTAAAGTTCTGTGCAGACGGCAGCTGAGGAGGAACCCATTGAAAATCGGCGGGCGGAGTGACTTCAGTAAGGGACTCTGAAGTCGTAGATGCTTCAGGTTCTGAAGAGAGGATCTTCAGACGTGCCTGCATTTCTTCAACTTGGCGACGGAGTTGGGTGAGGTCTGCCCTGAGCTGGCCGAAGTCGGTGTTGAGCTGCGCGACGGCCAAAGATCTGCTATTTTTCCATGTCTGCACTTCTGACAGCTGTTGTTCTAGCGCCTGTAGACGAGCCTCAACGTTAAGAGACTCTACAGCTGCCAAAGACAGCTGCACCTGACGAAGATCTGCACTGGTGACCTCTAGGCTGGAATGGGTGACCTGCTGAGCTAAGCTCTGCCGCAGGCTTTGAATGTCGTCTGCAAGGGCCTGAATTAGCCGTGAGTTTTCTTCTCTAAGAGCTTGTAGGTCGGTGCCCTGGGATATATCACTAGCTGACTGGGGTAACGCCCTAAGGCGCTGCTCAATTCGTTTGTTGCGGTGGCTCAGCCGCTCGAAGCGCTGCTCAACCTGGGTTGTCGTTTGGGCTAGCTGCTGCTCGACTTGTCCCTCCCACTGGCGACGATTGGCGAGGTTGAGGGCAGCGGCAATCGAGAGAGGTGCTATTCCATAGATGAGCTGTCGGGTGGCGACCGATATGATCGCACCCGTGACCGAAGCTGAAACTGCGGCGTATTCCGCGTAGCGCAAAAACCGTTGGCGGTTCAACGTCATAGGTTGTATTAGTCTAAAAACTGTTTTGATAGGCGAAAGCAAGACTTAAACAATTGTTCCCATCTATCTTTATTCAGCTCAACTAAGCAGTGTCAGGAACATCTATCTACATGAGCTTGCAACCATACCCATGCTCAATCTTTGTTTACCCAGTCCCACACCCGCTCTACTAAATCTTCCGCGCCGGCATCGAACCACTGCACCGTAGCCCGGTTGCGAAACCAGGTGCGCTGGCGTTTAGCGAACTGACGAGTGTGCTGCACAATCTCGGCTTGGGCAGCGGTTAGGGATATATCTCCCTGCACGTGGCGCAGCATCTCGGCATAGCCCAGGGTTTGCAGCAGGGGCAGCTCAGGGCCGTATTTCTGGGCCAGGTGGGTTACTTCGCCCACTAGCCCGGCATCGATCATAGCCTCGGTGCGCTGAGCAATACGGCGTTCTAGGATCGTGGCATCACAGTCTAGGCCCAGGTACAGCACGGGGTAGTCAGGAGGGGCTTTCCCCTGAAGCGCCGACATGGGCTGCCCGGTAACGTAGTAGACCTCAAGGGCGCGGATTGTGCGAACTGGGTCATGGGGGTGAACACGCTGGGCAGCTGCGGGGTCTAAAGCCTTAAGCAAGGCGTAGCAGTGGGGCTGGCCGAGATCTTCGAGCTGCTGGCGGAGGGCTGGCTGGGGGGCTACCGGCGGAATGCGGAGACCTTTTACTACAGCGTCTATATATAGACCGGTGCCCCCAACCAGCAGAGGTAGGGTATCGCCCTGGCGGTGCAGTTTATAAATGTGCCCCTGCGCTAGACGCTGGTACTGGGCCAGGGTGAGCGTTTCAGTAGGGGCGCAGATATCGATTAGATAATGAGGCACCTGCTGGCGATCGCGGGCCGAAGGCTTTGCGGTGCCAATATCAAACTCTCGATATACTTGGCGAGAATCAGCACTAAGAATAACGCCCCCCAGGCGCTGGGCCAGGGCAACGGCGAGGGATGACTTACCTGTCGCTGTAGCACCGCCAATTGCCAGCAAAAACGGTACAATTGAACTATTATTCCATCTCTTTGAAGGCATAGATTTGGCCAGAAAACTTTGTGGTTGCACCCCTAGCCCATTCTTCGCCTGAAGCCGTCCTAGAACCCGCTGTGGCAGCTTTGTGCTATAATTTTCTAGCGTTTTAGTCTGTCGGGTAGTCAGGTGGCCTAAGGCCCTTTTTTGGAGCGTACAACATGACAACCAACTATGGTGCTGAGCAGATTCAGGTTTTAGAAGGCCTTGAACCTGTCCGTAAGCGTCCCGGTATGTACATTGGCAGCACCGGGCCTCGAGGTCTCCATCACCTAGTTTACGAGGTTGTCGACAACTCCGTAGACGAAGCTCTAGCGGGCCACTGCGATCGCATTGACATTTCCCTCAATGCCGATGGGTCCGTTTCGGTGACCGACAACGGGCGCGGTATTCCCACCGATGTGCACCCTCGCACCGGTAAATCAGCCCTTGAAACCGTTATGACCGTGCTCCACGCTGGGGGCAAGTTTGGCGGCGGCGGCTACAAAGTATCGGGTGGCCTCCACGGCGTGGGTATCTCGGTTGTAAATGCCTTATCAGAGTGGGTTGAGGTGACGGTGTGGCGCGAGGGCAAGGTACACAAGCAGCGCTTTGAGCGTGGCGTGCCCATTGGCGAGCTAGCGGCGGAGAAAATTACCGAAACACGCCAGGGCACCTCGGTGACATTCTTGCCCGACACCGAGATTTTTCACAACGGCACTGAGTTTGACTACGACACCCTGTGCGGGCGACTGCGTGAGTTGGCCTATCTCAACGCGGGTATTCAGGTCATCTTCACCGACTATCGCCTTGATGTCATCAAGGCTAGCAAGCCGAAGGTGTCAACCTATCACTACGCGGGCGGCATCATTGAGTACGTGCAGTACATCAACAACGACAAGCAGCCCATCCACGATGAGATTATTCATATTTCCTCTGAGCGCGACGGCGTTCAGGTGGAGGCAGCTCTCCAGTGGTGCATTGACGCCTATTCCGACAATCTGCTGGGCTTTGCCAACAACATTCGCACCATTGATGGTGGCACCCACTTGGAGGGACTGAAAGCGGTACTAACCCGCACCCTCAACAACTTCAGCCGCAAGCGCAACAAGCGCAAAGACGGTGAGTCGAACCTAGCGGGGGAAAACATTCGCGAGGGGCTAACGGCCATTATCTCAGTCAAGGTGCCTGACCCTGAGTTCGAAGGCCAAACCAAAACCAAGCTTGGCAATACTGAGGTAAGAGGCATTGTCGACTCTCTAGTAGGCGAAGCCCTGACTGAGTACCTCGATTTCCACCCCAACGTAGCCGACTCTATTCTAGAAAAGGCAATTCAGTCGTTTAATGCCGCTGAAGCGGCCCGGCGAGCCCGCGATCTGGTACGCCGCAAGTCGGTGCTGGAGTCATCTACCCTACCCGGCAAGCTGGCCGACTGCAGCAGCCGTGACCCCAGCGAGTCTGAGATCTTTATTGTAGAAGGTGACTCGGCGGGCGGTAGTGCAAAGCAGGGGCGCGATCGCCGCTTCCAGGCTATTCTGCCGCTGCGGGGCAAAATTCTCAACATTGAGAAAACCGAAGACTCTAAGATCTACAAAAATACTGAGATTCAGGCGCTGATCACCGCTTTGGGCATGGGTATTCGAGGCGAAGAGTTTAACGCCTCGCAGCTGCGCTACCACCGCATTTGTCTGATGACCGATGCCGACGTCGACGGTGCCCACATTCGCACCCTGCTGCTGACGTTCTTCTACCGCTACCAGCGAGACCTCGTCGACCAAGGTTATGTGTATATTGCTTGCCCGCCTCTGTACAAGGTGGAGCGGGGCCGCAACCACTGGTACTGCTACAACGAGCGCGAGCTGCAAAACCTAATCACCAATGAGTTTCCGGCTAACGCTAACTATACGGTGCAGCGGTTTAAGGGTCTAGGTGAGATGATGCCCAAGCAGCTGTGGGAAACGACTATGGACCCCACCACCCGCACTATGAAGCGGGTCGAGATCGAGGATGCCGCTGAAGCCGATCGCATTTTCACGATTCTGATGGGCGATCGCGTCGCTCCCCGCCGCGAGTTCATTGAAACCTACGGACCCCGCATGAAAATGGCCGACCTCGACATCTAAAGGCTCAGTCGCTGGGCCAAGGGTTTCCTGAAAAACAAAAAGGTGGGGTGCACACGCTTGCGCACCCCACCTTTTTGGTCTGTTCTGAACTTAGCCGTCTGCGGAGCCAGCCAGCTTAACTCTCTTTGCTAGACCCAGTTTCTCAAGCAGGCTAATGGTCATCCAGGTCATGTCGATTTCCCACCACTTTAGGCCGTGACGGGCCGAGTACTGGTAGGCGTGGTGGTTATTGTGCCAGCCTTCGCCGTAGGTCAGTACAGCAACCCACCAGCAGTTAGTTGACTTATCATCGGTTTCATAGCTTCGGTAGCCAAACTTATGGGTGGCGCTGTTGACAAACCAGGTGCAGTGGTAAACCGCTACTAAGCGCACAAAGATGCCCCACAGCACAAAGGACCAGCCGCCCACTGCGTAGAGTACAAACCCCAGGGCAATCTGCAGCGGCAGAAAGAACCGCTCACAGAACAGGTAAAACGGGTCGTTCTCAATGTCGCGAATATACCGAGAAACCCCGTCCTTTGCGGGCACATCCCGCAGCATCCAGCCTATGTGACTCCACCAAAACCCTTTGTTAGAGTCGTGGTGGTCGAGGTTTTGGTCAGAGTAGGCGTGGTGATGACGGTGCAGCCCTACCCACATAATTGGACCGTGCTGGCAGGCCAGGGTGCCGCAAAAAACAAAGAAATACTCTAGCCACTTGGGCACTGTGAAGCTGCGGTGGGAGACTAGGCGATGCCAGCCTAAGGTGATGCCAAGACAACCGGTAAACCAGTGCAGCAGCAGCGCTACACCGATAGCTGCCCAGGAGAAATTGGCGGGCAAGAAAGCCAGCGCAGCTAGGCTATGGACAGCAACCATAAATAAAAGAGTGATCCAATCGCGGGACAGCCGCTCAGTCGTTATAGCAGTCATGCAGAAATCTCAGAGTTTTGGACAGTGGCCCGAACAAAACCTTAGGCAGGAATTTTGCTCAAGAGAGTAAATCTAGGGGAAAATAAGTACCCCTGTTTCTTAACGAAAAATTTTAACCTTTGCAACAATCAAACTTAACAATGCCGCCAGAATCTATACTATTTCCGATTTTTTATGGAATTGACGCCCAGGTCAAGCGAAACCTAGAGCGGGTGCTGGCAGCGTTTCGTCGGCACCGGGTCGGCAGCCACCATTTTAGTAGTGTATCTGGCTACGGCCACGACGACATGGGGCGAGACACCTTCGATCGCGTGTTTGCCGACGTTGTGGGAGCAGAGGCCGCCCTGGCGCGGTCGCAGTTTGTGTCTGGCACCCACGCGATCGCCTGTGCGCTATACGGTGTACTACGCCCGGGCGACGAGATGCTAGCGGTGACGGGTGCCCCCTACGACACCCTAGAAGAAGTAATTGGTTTGCGGAGCGCGGGCCAAGGATCACTAGCAGATTTCGGGGTGTCCTATCGAGAGCTACCACTAACAGCCGATAACGCCGTTGATTGGCATACCATAGCTAGCGCAGTTAAGCCCAATACCCGGTTGGTACATATACAACGATCCTGCGGCTACAGCTGGCGGCCAACTCTTACCATAGCTGAAATTGAAAAGATCGTGCGCTTAATAAAATGTCAAAACCCCGCCGTCGTCTGCTTCGTAGACAACTGCTATGGCGAGTTTTTAGAAGACCGTGAGCCCCCTGCTGCTGGCGCTGATCTGATAGCCGGGTCGCTAATTAAAAATCCTGGCGGTACCATTGCTCCCACCGGTGGCTATGTCGCTGGCCGAGCCGATCTTGTAGCCGCATCTGCCTGTCGCCTTACCGCTCCGGGTATTGGAGCCAGTGGTGGTTCCAGCCTTCACCAAAATCGGCTGCTGTACCAGGGGCTGTTTCTAGCCCCCCAGATGGTGGGCGAAGCAATGAAGGGCAACTACCTCATGGCGGCTACCTTTGATGCCTTGGGCTACCCAGTCAATCCTGCCCCCGGCACCTTGCAGCGCGACGTCATCCAGGCCATTCGCCTAGGCTCGCCTGAGAAACTAGTTGCATTCTGTAAAGCTGTGCAGGGCCGTTCCCCCATTGATGCCTACGTAGACCCTATCCCCGCCGCCATGCCCGGCTACAACAGCCAGTTAGTGATGGCAGGCGGTACGTTTATCGACGGCAGCACCTCAGAACTCTCCGCTGATGGCCCCCTGCGGGAGCCCTATACGGTTTACTGCCAAGGCGGCACCCACTGGACCCATGTCGCTTTGGCTATGGAGGCTGCCGTAGAGGCGATAGGGCCGCTGTAGTGCCCCAAAGACACCAGGGATGCTGGCTTGTAAGCCAGCATCCCTGGTGTCTACGCAAAAGGCCAGAGTATCAGCTCTAGCTGTGGCCACCGCTGACCAAAGTGGTCAGGATCGGCATATTGGCCGCTAGCAGGTAGGCAAAGGTAGCGCCACCGATGCCGCCAATGAGAAAGCCGCCCGCAAACTCGCTCCAGCCCTCATCAGTCTCAAGGGTGGCAGGGGGAGTAAAGGGAGTGGTGGTTTTAGTCACGGCGGTGTTGACACCAGCGCCCGAGTAGATAGAGAGGCAGGCGGTCAAAATTACGACCAGGGCGGCGGCGCTGAGCAGCCCGGCTAGACCCGGAATTTCAGAGTCGCGCAGGGGGCCGAGCAGGGCAAATGGGCCGTACAAAAAGTAGCCGTGGGCCATACCAATTTCGAGGCCACGTCGCTGAGGGGACAACCCCTTTCGATAGGCCGGTAAATTACCGATAAAGGCTTTAGAAAAACCAGAGGAATTAATCGGCGTCTCTAGATTGCCGATTTGTGGATCCCCAGCTGGCTGAATCACTTCTGTCGTCATAGGGGGTTTCTCCAACTCAAACAAGGTCACAGCAAATGTAAAAGACGGTTCTAAATGCAGTTGCGCCTAAAAACCGTTCTCGAAGTTTAATCAGAGCGTCCTCGATGGACGGGCTGTTTGGATCTTTCCCTAGGGATGCAGCAGCAAATCGGGAAAGAAACGATTGAACTCAATCAGAATACCGGCGGTAATGACCATCCACACAGTAGCTAGCACTGGAGCAGACGACAGATACCGAAGCAGGTTGTTGTCCATAATCTAATAAACTCTCCTAATCGTGATTCTGGGGGTGAAAAGGGAAACTATCGAGGAGACACGGTGATCTCATCGTCCTTAGCAAACATAGCCCCGCTGGCAATATCTTTAAAGGCAGCCAGAGGCCAGGCAAACCCAGACAGAGAGCATTTGATGGCTAGGGGCACATCAATGATAATTTCCTTATCTTCAGGATTCTTTTGCCCTCGTACCGTAATGACATAGGCTCGGCCAACCCAGCCAATCCAGCCCGCAATGTACAGAAATAGGATGCTAGGAATCAGAAATTCTCCAGCGTGGGCCAGATCGCCGTCTACCACTAGGTGGGGTAGGCCGTCGCTTCCGCAGAGCAAACTGGAGCTGCCATAAAAGTCAAACCGAGCCTTGGCCGACTCAGTCTTGGCATTGGCAGCCCGCTTTAGGAAAGCTTGATTTTCGCCGCAGGGGGTCAGCCCTGCTACGTCATCACCGGCTAAGCCAGCGGAGGCTGGGGCAGCAAGCCCGAACCAGAGAAATACTACAAGCGCTACAGCAAAAAACCGTCGCATAAACTGTTCCTTTAATTACCGAAGAAACTAGGGCGATTTGAACGTAAAGTTAAGTTTTTTGAACAAAAATTCACCCAACTTGGTCGCCATAATAACCCGCAGCCGAACGCCCGTAAAGCTAAGATCGGTGGGGTGTTTACATCTCTACAAATTACGGCGTAGCTTACTCCCAGTCCCTTTTAGCAGCAATCCCATGGCAACGATATTAGCTCTAGAAACTAGCTGTGACGAAACGGCAGTGGCGGTGGTGCGCGATCGCGCCGTTTTGAGCACCGTAGTCGCATCCCAGATCGACGTTCATCGCCCCTACGGCGGCGTGGTGCCGGAGGTGGCTTCGCGTTACCACGTCGCTAGCTTAGGCGATACTCTGAGCGCTGCTCTCGATCGCGCTGATCTAGGCTGGGCCGACGTTGACGCCGTTGCTACAACCTGCGCACCGGGACTGGTAGGGGCGCTGCTGGTGGGACTAACTGCCGGCAAAACCCTGGCGATGGTGCACGGTAAGCCCTTTTTAGGAGTCCACCATCTGGAGGGGCACATCTACGCCAGCTATTTAGCTAGCCCCGATCTCCAGCCTCCCTACCTGTGCCTGCTAGTGTCGGGAGGACACACCAGCCTGATCTACGTCAAAGACTGTGGTGAGTACGAA
>JBARUP010000481.1:0-2344 GCA_049645805.1 Nodosilinea sp. | reverse complement strand
ACACCAATCTGAGCTTAGTCATCCTTTAGTAGGTCTTCCAAAATAGCGATGGTCGAACCGTTTGAAGCTGCTGCCTGTGCTGGCTACGCCCACCTCGCGCGGCAGCAAAAACCTCACACTGCTCGCCCCAACTCTCAGTAGATCACAACTGCGGTAGATTCACATTCTACGTTCTCCAAACCTATGAACCCAAGCAGAGCCTAAGCGGCGATTACCCATAGCTATCCTGGGTATTCTCAAAGTAACCCTTCAATGCAATTTTTTATTGAACCCGGAGTCATGCGATTTGAAGGCAGATGTATCGCGATCGCACCAAAAAAGGTACAATGATATCAAATGGATGCAAAACGGCTACCTGCCAGGTTCTATCAATCTGAGGGTGGTAACGAGCCAGCACGTGAATGGCTTAGGCAACTTGATGTGTCAGAGCGAAAAATAGTAGGAGCTGACATAAAAACGGTTGAGTATGGATGGCCTATTGGTATGCCAACCTGTCGCCCAATGGGTAAAGGGCTCTACGAAGTACGGTCTAGCTTACCCGGCGGCAAGATTGCCCGAGTCCTCTTCTGCATTTATGAGGAAGACATGATTTTATTGCATGGATTCATCAAGAAGACCCAGAAAACTCCAGCGCAGGATCTGGATCTGGCCCTTAAGCGAAAAAGCATTCTTGAGGCAAAGCGATGACCAAAAATTCTCACGTTGGTTCCTCCCTAGATGACCTTTTAAAAGAAGATGGCATCTTAGCTGAAGTCAATGCTGTAGCTCTGAAGCGCATTCTAGCGTGGCAAATTCTTCAAGAGATAAACAGAAAAGGGCTGAGTAAATCTCAAATGGCCGCTTCTATGAATACAAGTCGATCTTCCCTCGACCGACTACTCGACCCTTGCAACACATCCGTTACCCTGAAGACCATGGATCGTGCTGCTGCAATTTTGGGCAAGCGTTTACTCATAGAGCTAATAGATATTTAAGCGGACAAGTTCAGCGTTTCCAATAGCGACTGCTTCGTTTGGCTAACTTATAAAGAGGCTTGGGCGAGCCAGACGAAATTCGTCTGAGCCAAACCGATACTCAGGTTCGTCTGTTCTATCGTGAAGATGGATCAAAACGCTAGGTTTGCGCCGTAGCACGGCGGCTCAATGGAGAAGGGTTTCTAATTACAGCCTATCGAACCAGTGCCATTTAAGGAGGAGAGCAGGTATGGCAGAGGTAAGAGTATTCTATGACTGGACAGGCAACACGCTAGTTGTCTAGTTTGGCAACCCCCAAGACGAGGTAAAAGCCGAGGAGACCGGGGACGAAGTGATTTTGATGAAAGACCAGCACGGTCAGGTGATTGGTCTTGAGAAGCTCAATTTTTTGCCCCCCAATCAAAGCCCTGTTCGCGTAGCCTTTGAAGCCGTCACGCTTTAATAAAGACAAAAGACAGCGCTTAGGGTGCGTTGCCGATCTATGCTCCAATTAGTCCTCGTCCAGTCCGCGATACAGTTCAGCAATATCGAACTCTAGGTCAAGACTCGTTAACATTATCCAATCGCCCACCTGATAAATCTCCCCATGCCAATCGCCTGAAGCGCTGCGTCTGCGGCATTCTACCTGCTGGTCCTGGTCAATCAGCACGTACTCTTGCAGCGAGTTCAGCTGTTGATAATCCTGAAACTTTTCGTCCTGGTCAAAGGCTTCGGTGCTGCTTGAAGGAACTTCTACCACCAGTTTTGAATAGCGCTTCACGTAGCGATCGCGCCGATTTCTCGGGTCGCAGGTTACAAACGCATCAGGGCAGTAGTAAAACTCATCCTGGTAGTTGACCTTAACATTACCCGAATAAAAGCGGCAGTTAGAGTCACTACCCAGATGATTGTCAATAATCTTCAGCAAATTAAAGGCAATGCGATCGTGGTTATCGGTGCCGCCCGCCATAGCGTAGACCAGCCCCCGCCGATACTCATGGCGAATATGGCTCTGTAACTCAAGAGCCAAATACTCATCTGGTGCAATGTAGTTAGGGACGGCAATCATTGGAGAAATATTTGGGATGTTTGTTTTGAATTCTATCGTTCCTACATGGGTGACATGCCCGGATACGAACAAAAAAGCGCCCTCCCGGAGGAGAGCGCTTTTGTTATTCACTCAATCAATGGGGTAGTCGTCGTTGACTAGCCGATGATTTCGGGAGCCTGAGTAGCCGCCAGGTCGAGGGGGAAGTTGTGCGCATTGCGCTCGTGCATCACTTCCATACCCAAGTTGGCCCGGTTGATGACATCAGCCCAGGTGCCAATCACACGACCCTGAGAGTCGAGGATGGACTGGTTGAAGTTGAACCCGTTCAGGTTGAACGCCA
>JBARUP010000480.1:0-4098 GCA_049645805.1 Nodosilinea sp. | reverse complement strand
TGTGGGTATCGCGAGTGGTGCCAGAAGATTGGCAAACTGTTTTCTTGCCCATCATGAACGATATTTTTGCTGCCGGTCAGGCCTCCCTAGAATATCGGTTTCGCCACCGAAATGGCTCCATTCGGTGGATCTCGACCGAGCTGACGTCTCGATATGACCCAGCTACTCATACGTGGGTAGTAACCCTAGTAGATGTCGATGTTAGCGATCGCAAAGCCGTGGAGCTAGCGTTTAAGGCTAGTGAAGAACGACTCCGCTCAATTCTAGACAGCTCTCCCCACGGTCTTTTTCTAAAAGATGTGCAGGGCCGCTACACCTACGTGAACCCAGCCTACGAACGCACAAGCCAGCTCAGTGCCGCTCAGCTGATAGGCAAGAGCGACTATGATTTTCTGCCCCAGGCCTTTGCGGTAAACTGCGAGGCCAGCGATCAAGCCGCGCTAGTGGAGGCGGCTCCCGTCGTTTTTGAAGAAGATGTGCCGTGGCAGGGCGGTACTCAAACCCTGCTGATTACCAAGTTTGTGCTGCGAACCAGCGATGGTGAGCCCGAGGCTGTGTGCGGCATTATCTTAGACATCACCGAACGAAAAGCCGCTGAGGTGGCCCTGAGAGAGTCTCAGCAGCAGTACCAAACCATAGTCAATTCGGTTGATGGTGTTGTCTGGGAAGCTGACCCGGAGACTATTCAGTTCACCTTCATTAGCCCGCAGGCAGAGTCAGTACTTGGGTATTCTACAGCCGAGTGGCTAGAACCAAATTTCTGGGTAAACCACGTATTTCCAGATGACTTAGACTACGCTTCGACCTACTGTCAAACCAGTGTTGAAAATCGCCGAGACCATCAGTTTGAGTACCGAATGGTCACTGCCGACGGTCGCATTATCTGGATTCAAGACATCGTCAAACTGGTGTGTGAAGGACCTCGCTTAGTCAAACTAGTGGGCCTCATGCTGGATATTACCGAACGCAAACAAACCGAAACTGCGCTATGGGAGTCTCAGCAGCTGCTCCAGCGCATTATTGACAGCGTGCCCCAGTCTATATTTTGGAAAGATCGCCAGTCGGTTTATTTGGGCTGCAACCAAAGCTTCGCCCGCAATGCTGGCCTTCAGCACCCCGAAGAGGTTGCAGGCAAAACTGATTACGACTTGCCCTGGCTACTTGAAGAGAGCGAGTCCTATCGCCAGGCCGATCAAGACGTTATGGTGTCAGGCCGTCCTCGGTTCCGCTTCCTTGAGCAGCAGCACTTAGCCAGCGGCGTTAGGGCTTGGGTAGAAACGAGCAAAATGCCGCTAGAAAACGAGGCAGGCCAAGTCGTTGGTATCTTAGGCACCTATGAAGACATCACCCAGCGTAAGGCGATCGAAGAGGCCTTACGCCACAGTGAAGCCCGATTTCGAGCTGTGTTTGAGCAGAGCACGGTCGGCATTGCCCTACTTGATGCAGACGGTCACTTTTGGCAGGTCAATGAGGCCTATGCGGCTATTACGGGCTATAGCGCTGAAGAACTGCTGCAAATGAACTGTGATGTAGTCACTCACCCCGATGAGCAGGAGCAAAGCAGAAAAGGGATGGACAGCCTGCTGACAGGTGAGCAAAGCTCGCTGCTGCTAGAGAAGCGCTACATCTGCAAAGACGGACAGCAGCGCTGGGTCAGCCTCAACCTCGGCCCTGTATTGGTCAGTAACGGAGAAACCCTCAACTTCCTAGCCGCCCTCGTAATTGATATCACGGGCCGTAAGCAAGCTGAACAGGAGCTTGTACAGCTAGCCAGACAAGAGCAGGCTTTTAACCGAGTCATACAGACCATGCGCAGCTCGCTTGATCTAGACCTTGTGTTTGCAGCCGCAGTGCGTGAAGCGGCGCACCTTCTAGGCACTGGGCGGGTTGGAATTGTGCAGTATGTAGCAGAACGTCAGTGCTGGGTAACTGTGCTGGAGTATCGCAGTGATCCCAACATGCCGAACAAAGCTGAGCTTGAAATTCCAGATACTGATAATCCCTTCGCCGAGAAACTGAAGCGGTTTGAGACGGTAAAGGTTGACTCTACAGAGACTATTACCGATCCTGCTAATCAGGCGATTGCCGCTTATTTTCCAGGTGCCTGGCTGCTTTCTCCTCTAGTTGTAAACGGCAGGATTTGGGGCAGCTTGAGTTTCTTTAAATCTCCGACGAAAGCGGCTTTTTCAGACGATCAGGTGGTTCTGATAGAACGTTTTTCTAATCAGCTGGCGATCGCCATCCAGCAGTCTACCCTATACGCCCAGCTGCACACGGCCAATCAGCAGCTCCACCACCTAGCGACGCACGATCCGCTCACCCAGCTAGCGAACCGTCGTTATTTTAATGACTACCTGACTAGAGAATGGAACCGGCTCACTCGGAGCCAGCAAGACACCTGGGTTTCCCTTATTCTTTGCGATATTGACTACTTTAAGCAGTACAACGATCGCTATGGTCATCCCCAAGGTGATGACTGCCTAGTACGTGTTGCCCAAGCCCTGCGTGATGGAGTTAAACGTCCTGCCGATACCATTGCTCGGTACGGTGGCGAAGAATTTGCTGTAATACTGCCTGAAACCGATGAGGCCGGCGCTATTCAGGTTGTGCAGCAGATTCAAACTGCGCTCGCGGCGCTGAACCTACCCCATGCCGCATCACAAGTCAGCCCTCAAATTACGCTGAGCTTTGGCATAGCCTGTGTCCACAAACAGACGTTGGCGAGCAATCAGTCCACTCAGTCGCTCATCTGGCTAGCGGATCGAGCGCTCTACCGAGCCAAGCAGTCGGGCAGAAACCGATATGAAGTCAACGTCGCTGTAGCGTGAGCTAGAGTTCCCCTGCTGGCGGATACTTTTCGAGCTAGTCCAGCTTGACCATCATCAGCGACATGTCGTCGCTGGCTGTCTCCCCAGCCTGACGCCTAATAATCACCTCAAGAATATGGTCAACGCTTCTTTCACGCTTCGCTATGGCTAGCAAATTGACAAAGGCGTCAAGGCCGATGTACTGCTGGTTCTCTTGCAGCACCTCGTAGAGGCCGTCGCTGAATAGATAAAGGCTGCTGTTGGGGGGCAGCTGGCAGCGCTGCCACTGGTATTTAACGTCAGGCAGCATGCCTACGGGCATGCCGGGAGTGCGCAGGCGAGTGGTGCTAACCCGCTGGTTGTCGTCAACTGATACCAGTACAGCGGGGGGATGTCCCGCGCTGGCGTAGAGCAGCTGACGATTGGCACAGTTAAGCACGCCGTACCAGATGGTGAAGTACTTTTGGTTCTGGTCGCTCATTTGAAAGGTCTCGTTGAGCGCCCTCAGCACCTTCTCGGGACGGTAAAAGCTCACATCGGGCAGCGACTGCGATCGCAGCACATTCAGCACTGAAGTCGATAGCAGCGCTGACCCCAGCCCGTGACCAGACACATCTAGCAGGTAAATAACCAAGTAGTCTGGGTCGAGCCAGTAGTAGTCGTAGCAGTCGCCGCCGAGCTGCTGGGAGGGCAGAAACCGAGACTGAATCGGCACTCTGCCAGATTGGTCACTGGGCAGCAGCGATCGCACGTAGCCCTCAGCCTCGGCCATTTCGGCCTCCATCCGCTGTTTCTGCTGACGCAGGTCTTGGGTGAGCTGGTAGATGCGCAAGCCCGCCCGCACCCGTGCGTTGAGCTCGTTGATATCTACGGGCTTGGAGAGTAGGTCATCAGCTCCCATCTCCAGCCCCTTGACCCGATCGGCAGTGCTGTAGCGGGCCGTCAGCAGCAGCAGCGAGGTAATCGAAAGAACCGGGTGGTGCTTCAGCGCCTGACAAATATCTAACCCACTAACATGGCCTGGAATATTCCAATCGCAGATAATGACCCCCGGCAGCAGCTTTTCAGCCATGGTCAATCCCTCAGCCCCGCTGCGGGCCGTAGTCACGCTGTACCCCTGCTGCTTAAGGGCGCTGACCAGAAACTGCTCAGTGGCAACATCGTGCTCGATGATGAGAATGTCGATCATGCTGCGCTTTGGAACGAAGGGTTAATCAAAGGAGAATGCCGTTGAACCATGAGTCGTAGGGGCAAATGGCTAGATGGTTAGATGAGCACAGAGGTAGTAATG
>JBARUP010000479.1:0-8602 GCA_049645805.1 Nodosilinea sp. | reverse complement strand
GTTAGCTCACGGCTTTGGTATCAACGCTGGTGTTACCGTAGATACCCACGTAAAGCGGCTAAGCGGGCGGCTAGGGCTAACCAAATTTACCGACCCGATCAAGATCGAGCGCGACCTCATCAAGCTGCTGCCTCAGCCCGACTGGGAGAACTGGTCGATTCGGCTCATATATCATGGCCGAGCGGTGTGCAACGCCCGCAATCCTAAATGCGCTGAGTGCGAGCTTGCAGACTTATGTCCGTCTGCAAAGGTCGTTCCAGCGGCTGCCTCCCTTCCCAATGCCGTTCAATCTTAGACCGAATCCTGTGTGGCTACCCGCGATATGTAGGGGCATTGCAGTGCAATGCCCCTGCGAGATTCCTATTTTGAACTGGGGTTTCTCAAATCGGATTTCGTACTAGACCTCTCCTGCGGCTTCCGTTAGGAAGGCTTGGTCAAACTCAGCAGGCCAACGCTGACAGTGACTAGCAGCACGCCTAGCCCCTGCACCAGCGACAGCTGCTCTTGGAGAAGACCCCAGGCTAGCACTGCGGTCAGCGCTGGATTCGCAGCTCCCAGCATTGAGGCTGCTGTAGCGCCTACGACGCGAATGCCGAGATTGTTGAGAACGTGGCCAGTTACCGTGGCGATCGCAGACAGCAGGCCGCCCACCCACAGCGCGGGCCACAGCAGCCCGGCTAGGTCTCCTGGCCACAGCACCAGGCACGCCGCCGACAGCACCAGAGTAGTCGCGAAGCTAATGACAGTGAACGGCACAGGGTGAAAGGTTTCAAAGGCTTTTTGGGCCACGACCGTATAGAACGCGTACATGACCCCAGAGGCCAAACCAAAGCCAACGCCCAGCCAGCTTGCGATCGCGCCTCCAGTCATAGGAATCGTCAGACCGCTGCCCACCAGAATAAGCGCCAAGATCGCCCAGCGGCTAGCGCTAGGACGGTGGCCAAACCAGTACCAGGCCATCAGCGCTGTATAAACCGGAAAGGTGAAAAACAGCGTTAGGGCAATGCCCGCCGCAACACGGCCCACCGATACGTACAGCAGCGCCAGGTACAAAAACATGAGCCCGCCGCCGCCCAGGGCTAGGTAAAGCTCACGGCGATGGTTGACCGACGTCAGTCGACGCAGATCGGCCCACAGGGGAGGATAGACCGACGGCAGCAGCAGCGCCATCATGGGCACCCCCACCGCCATCCGCATGAACATGAGTAGAAACGAGTTGGGCAGAGTAGGTTCCACAAAGCCGCCAATTGTTGCCATGCCCAGCAGATCAGAGGCATTAAACAGCACCCGCGTAATTAGGTTTTGTGCCCCGAAGCAAACCGTCGCCAGCAGAATTAAGACGTAGCCAAGCATTCACCCCCCTTTTCGGCGTCGGGGATGATTGATATCCCGCGCCCCAGCTCAAGCATTCTACGGTAGTCGATAGCTGGCTACTCGCACCACCAGAGCTCCCCCACTGGGGTCGTGGGTAAAGACAAAGCTGCCTGCTTTAGTTTCATGGCCCGAGAGAAAATCAATCTGCTGCTCACCGGTTTCATCGTCTGCCTCAGTGCTGTGTAGCTCAGCTGTAACCTGAACCGTACGGGCAATTCGTCCGCCAGTGTTGGTGATAGCAAAGGGCACGTAGTAACGGCCGTCGGTAACGCGGATCGCCTCAGGCATCGAGACCGCAAAGGCAGGAGGCTCGGTTTGGTTAGTCTGCCAATCGAACAAAATTAGCCCTACCAGCCCCAGCAAGATAACCAAGGCTGCTACGAACGTTACCCACTCAGCGGCAGAGCGCTGAGTGAAACGTTCCGAAGCGTCGGTGGCGTTCGAGTGGTCAGGAGAGTTTGGCAAATCCATTAGATTAGAATACGTCCTGCGGCTCCGCCGATGGAGGCGGGCAGACCCAGCACTAGGATATTGCTTAACCACTCTGACCAGGGGTCGCTAGGGCTGAGCTGCTGAAATAGCACCAGCATGGTCATTGAGGCTAGCAGTGCCATCAGATAAGCTACCAGGGTTTCGGTTATGGGGCTAAACAGCAGGCCTCGCTGCCGCCGCTTAGTGCGATCGGCAAAGCCTGAGGCAAACACAATGGCGTAGGAGAGACTCAGGGAAGCGGCCATGATCAGCAGTAGCCACAGGGCGGGCAAAGAAGCGGCCAGCAGGGGAACTTCTTCCGTGGGGGCAATGCTCAGTGCAATGAGTACCGCGCCGATCAGAGCGGCGTCAAAATCGACTAGGGCGTCACGGAGGTTAGCCAGGCTGGGGGAGACCAGCCGCCGAGATAGGGGAGCCGTGGTGCGGCGACTCGCGGCGCGATCTGGGTCAGAGCTACGTCCGCCGTTGCCCTGGAGAGTAGACCGAGCCAGGGACACCCCCAGGGCAAAGGGTACGCCTTCAAACACAACCTTGCCCAGCACCTCGGCAAGGGGGGTAGCGAAGGTGATACGGCGCAGCAGTACTAGGGCTAGCGCTGCACATACCACCCCAATAGCAACGGCCTCAATACTTTCAAGCAGCGCCTCTAGGGGGCGAAGGCTTAGGGCTTGGCGAAACCCCTCAACCTGAGTGAGTAACCCTACCCCCACGAGGGTAGCCCCCAACACCGCTAGCAGCCAACGGGGGTCGGTAGATGACCCAATCGACCATACCTCGACGGTATATAGCAGAGGAATACCGAACAGGAAGCCCCCCACCGCACCCTGCAAAACGGCCTGAAACTCGCTCAGCCAGATACTGGATTTGGTCTGGCTCTGGCCTGAGCCTGGGACTGTAGGAACAAGCTGATCCATCGTGAAATGCTGCTGCTGGAGGTCGATGGAAGAGTGTCCCACCCTATACATACAGCATATCAAGGGTTTCAGTACTCTGGGTGGCCTAACGCCAGAACCTTTCACCTCCAACACCTAGCGCCGAAACCTTAGGGAAATCTCTAGTCTTGCTGGGGTGATAGGAAATATCCGCTAGCGTAGATAGGGCAATACCCACGGCTACACGACAACCTCTAGCGCATTTTAAGGACGGTTCCATGAATCAGGCAAAATCAGGCGACAGCGTTGCCATTCACTACACTGGCAGGCTCGAAGATGGTACGGTCTTTGACTCGTCGCGCGATCGCGATCCTCTGGAGTTTGCCATCGGCAACGGCGAGGTTATTTCAGGCTTTGAGGCCGCCGTGGTGGGTATGACCCCCGGTGATGCAAAGACCGAAGTCATTGCCGCCGAAAATGCCTACGGCCCCCGTCAGCCTGACATGGTTATGGTGGTCGAGCGTCAGCACATTCCTGAAGATATTCCGCTTGATGTTGGCCAACAGCTTCAAATTCAAGGCCCCCAAGGCCAAGTCGTGCCGGTGATGGTAACTGGCCTCTCTGAAGCCGATGTTACGCTCGACGCCAACCACCCCCTGGCGGGAGAAACCCTAATCTTTGACATCGAACTCCTGGCGATTCAGGGCTAGACCTTAGCTTAGCGCCCTGAGACTTTTCCTGTGCCTACTGTTCCTTTACCTATAGAGGTGAGCTTCGGCTTGCCTCTTGCCAGCTTGAAATATCAGGAGCTAAGGTCAGAGGTAGTCCCCTAAGCCCTTAAATCTAATCTCAACCACATATTACCCAATGCTCATTGTCGACCCGGACTATCCCCACGTAGTACTGTCGTTTACCTACCGGGGCTTTCACCTCGCGCTTGACCAGAGCACGGATAGTGGAGTGCCTATGTATGCCGTTTGGGCCAGCCACGATCGCGGCTGTGCTGTCGCTGTGCCAGGAGTCGTAAGCCGCACTGAAGCTATTTACAAGGCTAAGCGATGGGTAGACCGGCGGCTGAGCTAAGCAGGTAGATCCAGCTCAAGCAAAGTAATGGCTGTATCGAGCTGCTGTTGTCTCTGAGCTATTCTAGACGCGCTGTGACAAAGGATTCCAGCCGATCCATACCTTCTAGAATCGTTGCCATATCTGTCGCATAGGAAATGCGAATGGTGCCCTCAGAACCAAAGGCTATGCCTGGAATTGCGGCTACGTACTTCTCTTCGAGCAGCTGAGTGCAGAAGTCGAGGGAGGGCATACCCACAGCAGTGATATCGATGTAGAGATAAAAAGCGCCTTCAGGTATGCCACAGCTCAGACCAGCGATCGCGCGGCAGCGGTCGATAATGACCTGTCGGCGTTCGGCAAAGGCTCGACCCATAGTAGCTATACAGTCCTGGGGACCTTCGAGGGCCGCGATCGCACCGTACTGAGCAAAGGTGCACACGTTAGAGGTACTGTGGCCCTGCACAGTGCTTACCGCCTTAATCAACTCTACCGGCCCTGCTAGGTAGCCAACCCGCCAGCCCGTCATTGAATACGCCTTGGCAAAGCCGTTACTGATAATGGTGTGCTCAAACGCCTCAGGCGACACCGCGCCGATGCTGAGGTGAGATGCCCCATCGTAGAGAATTTTTTCGTAGATTTCGTCTGAGACGACCCATATATCAGACTCCACCACCACCTCCGCCAGGGCTGCAATCTCAGCGGGGGAGTACACCATACCGGTGGGGTTGGAGGGTGAGTTGAGCACAAACAGCTTTGTTTTAGGAGTAATCGCCTGACGGAGCTGCGCTGGAGTAATGCGGTAGTTTTGCTGAGCAGTGGTCGGCACAATCACCGGCGTGCCGCCAGCCAGCTTAACCATCTCGGGGTAGCTGAGCCAGTAAGGGGCAGGGACAATTACCTCGTCGCCAGGCTCGATCAGCGCCATCATCAGACCGTACAGAGAGTGCTTACCACCGTTGGTAACAATTACATTCTCGGGGCCGTAGCAGAGGCCGTTATCGTGCTGAAGTTTGTGGGCGATCGCCTGCCGCAGCGCCGGTTCGCCAGCGGCCGGGCCGTAGCGGGTTTTGCCCGCGTCCAGGGCGGCCTTAGCCGCCGCCTTGATATGGTCAGGAGTATCGAAGTCAGGTTCTCCGGCGCTAAAGCTGCACACCGGCAAACCCTCCACCGCCATCGCCTTGGCTTTAGCCGAAATGGCCAGAGTCATCGAAGGGGGTACGCAGGTTACACGGTTTGCCAGGGCTAATGGGGGCACGGCCACACCTCAACGAACATCGGCTATAGACTCACCCCAACGGTGCGTCAGAAGAACGTACCTCGCACTTAAACGCAGGGCTGCGGTCAGGTCTGAGCTTAGTCACGCAGGTACACCCCCCATAGATTAGACCGTTTAGTCAGTTCTGACCATTACAAATCAGAGGTTTTTTCCGCGATCGCAAACATTTGTTAAAGCCAGCCCGGTCTTGGCGCCGCGATCGTTCATTCAGACGGAGTTTGTGAATTTTTTCTCTGGTCAGCAAAACTAGAGGTTTGCCGCCGCCCTTCCTCTTGGCTTGCTCTAAAACCTTTCAACGATAGGCAACCTAGCTCTCTAGCGGCTCTCGCCTTGCCAAGGCCTATCCGTGCCAGAGACTACCAATATTTAGAAATCCGCAGATTTACCCATAAAGATTTTCCTGACTGACGTGCTCAGGTTTGTAACTAGGACTAGAAGCGCTAACAAGGCCATGTCCTATGCACCCTCCCCTCAACCATTTCCTAATCGCTCATTTGGCCTACGCTGTTAGCCTAGGGCTACTGATTACCGCTACTCCCCTGAGGTTAGCTACCGTAATTCAGCCCTATGCTGAGTCTGCTCCCACTGTCCGCTCAGACGACGATCGCGGCAGCGGTCGGCTCAGCCGAGTACCTGCGATCTTATCTGAGCTGAGCCTGCGCGGCAGTGGCCGAGTTAACCGCGCAACGCCTCCCCTAGGTACTAATTGGCACTCCGTAGCCTATCGGGGCAGCGGCAGAATTACTTAGTTTGCAGCCTAGCGACTGAGTAAGCGCCTATACAGAAGGCCGCAGGTTGATATCTCCCAGTTAAGGGACTACCCTCCTGCCTGACGGCAAGGGCCTGACGGCAAGGGCCTGACGGGCTCGCCTCTAGTTCAGCACGTTCAGCCCCAAAATTTACCTATAGTTAAGGTTAAATTGGCGGGGTTTTGAGTCACACTTAGGGTTAATTAAGAAACCCTTTAAGACCGATACTTACGTCTGACCTAAAGCTGAGTCAGCAGAACCAGGCGCAAAACTTTATTAACATACAAGCATTCATTGTTGACTTTGCAAGCTTATACATCCTCTTTTGGCTTTTAGACTAAGCTGTGCTTTCACATTTACAGCGTTTTTCATCCGGTTTCGCGCCCTCAACAGCATGGGTTGCGCTACCGCCTGTTGTTTTGAGCTTCCCTAAGTCCGATGGCTGACCCTCTTTCTATGCCCTTGTCTTCCCTAGTGGTAGAAGACGAAGCGCTCATTCGCCGCCTGAGCCCCAGCGCCATCGACCAGATACTGCTTTATATCGCCTTTAGCGCCATGCGCACTGGCGGTCACCGCCACGGCGCATTTTTAGATGCGGCAGCCACCGCAGCTAAGTGTGCTATCTACATGACCTACCTGGAGCAGGGTGAAAACCTGCGCATGACTGGTCATCTGCACCACATTGAGCCCAAGCGAGTTAAGGCCATTGTCGAAGAAATGCGCCAGGCCCTTACAGAAGGTAAGTTGCTGAAAATGCTAGGTTCTCAAGAACCTCGCTATCTCATCCAGTTCCCTTACGCATGGCTACGGCGATACCCCTGGCAGCCGGGGCAGTCGCGGGTATCAGGCACCTCTCTCAGCAGCGACGAAAAAGCCATTTTAGAAAGCAAGCTGCCTACCCCCTGCCCCGACGCCCGCATCATAAATTCGTTCCAGTTTCTAGAGCTTATTGAAATTCTGCACGAAAAGTCTCAAGACGATCTCCCTACCGGGCACCGTACTCCTCTTAGCGAAGCCCTAGCCGAGCATATTCGGCGGCGGCTAATTTACTCAGGCACCGTAGCCCGCATTGACGCCTCTTGGGGAGCCTCCTACTACGGGTTGGCAAGGACCTCCTACGCGCCGGTCGATGATCAAGAGCGCATGTACACCATGGTAGATGACACGGCTCAGTACTTTCGCATGATGCGCGAGTGGGCCAATGGCATAACCGGCACTATGCGAGTGCTAGAAGAATTGGACATTCCCACAGCAAATCGGGAAGCCGCTCTAAAAGAGCTAGACGAAGTTATTCGCACCTGGGCTGACCGTCACCACCAGCCAGGCGGTGAACCAACGCTGCTACAAATGGTGATTGGACATCATTTGAAATAGCCTGCGGTGACCCAAAGCCTTGGCTAGGGGATTGCTGGATACAGGCAGAACTTAAATATCAGACGTCCCTCGTAGGAGCGAATGGCCATTCGCCTCCGCCCAGCAACTCTGCCCTAGGTGGCTCTACTAGCTGGCTGGACCTAGTAAAAATCTAGAGCGGTTGTGCCCAAGGCAGAGACCTGAGCAAAACAGCACCTACCTATAGACGGCGTACGGCACGGCCGAAGCTGGGCAGCTCAACCGCTGCAATGGACTTGATCTTCTTCTGCGATCGCAGAGGATATACCAGAGGTGAAGGCTGTGCCTTAGCGCTCGTACTGACGTGAGCAGGCAGTGCCGCAGACAAGTTCATCGCTGCGGCAGTCGGGGCTGGCGCAGACGGAATCGACGCTGCCGCTGGGGGTGTCAGAAGCTGCGACCGAGGCTGCAATTCCGCCGGTGCCACGGCAGGGGGCGGCTGCGCTGTAGTGACTGGGTTGCCCCAGGGGGATGGTTCGGTAAAGAGCGCAGGCATAGCCTCAGAAGCGGCTGTCTCAGGAGGTGGTGCAGCAAACCCAGGGGACTCGGCAGAGGCTGAGCCGACTTCTAACCACGGATCGGCAGCGGTTACGGACGGGCCGGGAGCCGGTGCCGAATCACGTTGCGGCACCGGTTTGTGCTCCTCTGGCATTGAATCGGATATAAGAAAGTCTGGGGGTGCGGTGAACTCTAGCTGTAGCGCTGTAGCCTGAGGTAGATCGTGCTGAGATGCTGGTGCTGGTACTGAGCTAGGCCCTGTCTCCCGCATACCCCGTAGCAGATAGGTGAGGCTAGGATTGTCGGCCAGCGACTCTGAGCCCGCTGACCAGGGCTGAATCTGCTGCGATCGCGGCATCGTCACAGGTCCAGCGTCTTCGATAACAGAAACACCGATCTGACTCTGCGCAGCAGGGCTAGTCGTAGATGACCCTGAGGACATGTTGAGGCATTTTTCCAGGGCTGCTTTGAACTGTAAGGTGTAGCGCTGCTGACGGTGCAGCCGCGCTTTTAGGTCACGACAGGTTTCTTCAGCCTGGTGCAAGGCTGTGTTCTTTTCACTAAAGCGCTGCTGCAAGAGAGTGCACTCACGCTCTAACTGAGCAACTCGCTGATGGCCTACGTCTAGCTCGGCCTGAAGGGTTTCATTGTGAATTGTGCTGCGCCGTAGACCGTCACTGGCGACATCCAGTTCACTCAGCAGCTGAGCAATCTGCTGCTGCACTGGACCGGGGATAGCATCTGCGGGTAGAGCGCCGGAATGGGGCTGATGGTTGCGCTCGATTTCAGCTTGGAGAGCTACCTGCGATCGCTCTAGATCTTCTTCTAGCTCAGTGACGCGCAGCAGCAGCGCATCGTTGCACTGGTTGAGGTCTTGAATGAGC
>JBARUP010000478.1:0-4297 GCA_049645805.1 Nodosilinea sp. | reverse complement strand
GTGCGCGGTGATGTCGCTGACCTGATTGAGGGCGGAGCCATGCGCGGCGGCAACCTGTTCCACAGTTTTGAGGACTTTAATGTGGAAGCCGGGGGGCGGGTCTACTTTGTCAACCCAGCGGGGATTGAGTCGATCCTCAGCCGGGTAACGGGGGGTGATCCGTCGGCTATTTTCGGCACCCTGGGGGTAGATGGGGCAGCAGATTTGTTTTTGATCAACCCTAATGGCATAGTGTTTGGTCCCAGCGCCAGCTTGAATGTTGAGGGCTCTTTAGTTGTTACAACGGCTGACGCCGTTCAGTTTGGTGAGCAGGGCTTCTTTGCAGCTGATGAGCCAACATTTCCAACAGTTCTTACAGTTGCCCCCTCAGCGCTGTGGTTCAACCAGCTTGCTCCTAACAGCATCACCAACACTTCGGTTGCTCCTATTGGCGTCAGTTCTTCAGGAATACCTCTATCTGGCCTTCGGGCACCTACGGACCGAAGCTTCCTACTGGTAGGTGGTGATATTAATATGGCAGGTGGCAGAATTGTTGGTTCAGGTAGCCAAGTTGAGTTGGGTGGCTTAGCCGAATCGGGAATCGTAAATTTAGAAATGGATGGTAACTTCATCCGGCTCGCGTTTCCAGAAGATACTTTGCGTTCAAATATCAGCCTTACCAACGACGGGTTAGTACGCCTTATCGGACGTGAAGGTGGAGATATTGCGGTTTATGCTGATACATTGACAGCAACCAGCGGCGGTCGTCTGGTTGCTGTTGTTGAAGGGACTGAAGACGGTAGCAGTATAACTGTTGAGGCGAATCAAATTGATTTATCAGGTGTTGGCTTAAGTTTGTTCAATTCAGGTCTCTTTTCATTAGCTCTTCCTAATTCTGCAGGTAATGCAGGAGATATAACTATTATGACCAATTCAATTATCCTAAAGAGTGGCGCGCAGGTCTCATCAAATACATCTGGGCTGGGAAATGCAGGAGACATAAATGTGGAAGCTACTGAATCGGTTCAGATAGTTGGTTCAGCAGTGCTTGCAAACGGCCAAGCCACCGATAGCGGATTAAGATCTCAAACTCAAGGTTCAGGGGCAGCAGGAAATATTGAATTAGAGACAAGAGAACTTCTCGTTCAAGACGGAGGTGCTATTTCAGCTTCTACTTTCGGCACTGGCAAAGGTGGCGATGTTACTATTTCTGCTAACACTATAGAAGTCATCGGAGTCTCAGAAAATAGCCCTTTTTCTAGTGGTATTGGTAGTACATCTGACATCGATCAGTTTATTCAACAATCTGCTACTGGGAGCGCAGGAGATGTAACTATTTCAACTCAATCTCTCAGCTTGCGTGAAGGAGGCGCAATTCTGACTTCAACTAGTGGAGCCGGAGACGCAGGGGATGTCAGAATTATGGCGGATTTTGTAGAGATTTTGGGCCTCTCAGGCAATGGTCAGCTGTTCAGCAGAATTATTAGTAATTCTGCCAGTAATCGATTCACTGGAGAGCTAGCGTCAGGTATCGCAGGCGATGTGACGGTCTCAACTCGCCTACTGAGCGTTCGTGATGGGGGACGGATTACGACTGGAACATTTGGTGGCGGCAGTGGTGGTAATCTATCTGTAACAGCTAGAGAATTGACAGAGTTGGTTGGTTCAGGGAGTATTATTAGCTTTGACAGTGTAGGAGCACCAGTCTTTGGGGAGATTGACAGCAGCCTGACGACTCAGACGACAGGGGTAGCTGATGCAGGAAGTTTGCGGTTAGAAACAGGTCAGCTATCCATCCGAGACGGCGCAACTATTAATGTCTCTACTTTTGGAGCGGGAGCGGCAGGCGATGTTGAAGTTATTGCTGACTCTATCGACGTTACAGGTGTAAGTGAAGGCCAGTTATTCTTCAGCGCAATTCAGAGTGTCTCAGGGCTTACCCCTAACCGCTCACCTGCGACAGGAGAAGCGGGTGATGTAACGGTCTTAACTCGTCTACTGAGCGTTCGTGATGGGGGACGAATCACTACCGAAACACTTGGTGGCGGCAGTGGTGGTAATCTATCTGTAATAGCTAGAGAATTGACAGAGTTGGTTAGTTCGGGGAGTATCGTTAGCTTTGACGATGCAGGAGCACCAATCTTTAGTGAGACTAGCAGCGGCCTAACAACCCAAACTACAGGGATGGCTGATGCAGGGAGATTGCGGTTAGAAGCAGGGCAGCTATCTATCCGAGATGGCGCAACTATCAATGCCTCTACTTTTGGCGCGGGAGCAGCAGGCGATGTCGAGGTTATTGCTGATTTCATAAGTCTTACGGGCGTTAGAGAAGACCAGCTATTCTCCAGCTCTATTCAAAGTATTTCGGGACAAGTGCCTGGTCAATTACCTGCGACCGGCAAGGCCGGTAATATAGAAATAACAGGTCAAAGGCTAAACATAGAAGACGGTGGATTCATTGCAACGGTGACCATTGGAGAGGCATTGGCGGGCAATGTTACAGTTAATATCCGAGACCGCTTAGAGATGATGAATGGTGATATTTCAACGACAGCTTTTCAAGCTTCAGGTGGAGATATTCAAATCAACACTGCTGAAGGATTCGAATCTGGAGAAATTGTTCTGCGTGGCGATAGCGATATTACAACCAGCAGTCGGCGGAATGGCGGCAATATCATCATCCGTGGTAGTGCGATTGTAGGTTTTGACGATAGTGATATTCTTACCATCTCGGAAGATGAAACAGGTGGCGACATCATTTTAGACAACTTTTTCAGTGAGCGTGATCCGTTTAATGGAACACCGCCTCTAGACGGCAACAATCGCGTCGATGTTAACGCTGAGGGACGTATTGCTCCTGGCAATATTTTCACCCCCGATGTTAGTTTCGTTGAAAATGGCCTAACTAATCTCGAAGACAACTTTATTAGTACCACTCTCACCGCTGGTAGCTGCATTGTCCGCAGCGAGAACAACAGCCTGGGGTCTTTCACCGTGACCGGCAGCGACAGCCTACCCCCGCGCCCCGGCGATACTGGTATCTCGACCTATCCCACCGGCACCGTACGCACCACCGCCGAACCCAACGCCGCTCTCCAAGAACCCGACGGCGTCTACCAACTCCCCGATGGCCGCCTGGTGCTCAGCCGTGCCTGTGAGTAGGAGAGGGGTCAATCAATCAGCCCCTCTTCGCGGGCGCGGATGCCGGTTTGAATGCGGATATTTTTGCCGGGGTCGGGGTAGACATCTAGAGCGTCCTGCACCTTGGTCCAGTAGTGGCGGACGGTGCGCTCTGAAATGTTCATCTGCTCGGCAATCGCCTTATCCTGAAGCCCGTCTTGAAAGGCCAGCTGTAGCACCTTCAGCCACTCGGGCTTCACCTCTAGCCCGGTGCGCATATCCTTGGGCGTGTAGATAATGCCCTGAAGCGCCCAGTCGACCTTGATCAGCATTTCTTTGAGGGGCAGGTTTTTGTCAACAATAGTGAACCCCGCCTGGTGACTAGCGATCGCAGGCTTAAGCCGCACCAGCGATCTAACGTGAGCGCTCTGCACCACAATATTGAGCTCGGGGTACTGCTCCATCAGCGATCGCAGCAGGCGAATTCCCGTCTCGATTTGCGATGGGCCGCTCGGCTGCTCAGGAATAGACAAATCCATTACTAACAGAGCGGGCTGAGTTTCGGCTAGGCTGGCGGCAGCCTCTTGGGCGGTGCGGGCCGAGCGGATATCGGTGTTGGGATAGCTCTGCTGCAGAGCGGCGACCGTGCCGTTGAGCACGGCATCGTGGTCATCGACAACCAGCATCTGCTGGCGAGGTTGGGTTGTAGTCATGACGTTTGGGTAGTGCAGTACTAACAGCGTAAGCGGCCAGCGTTACCAGACCAACCGCCACGTCATATTGGCGCGATCGCAGGTACACACTGACTGTCCTCCGGTCAAGACCTCAAAGGTAGCCAAATGATTGAGCCAGTCATTTGCTTTGCAGAGATCCATTACAGATGAGGGCAGGTCACGCTCATCGCTAAGGTGCAGGATGAGTTGCTTTGTCTCCCCGTCATCGCTCAGCTTTACCCTACAGTCCTGAAGTAAGGTAGGCAAAGCCGCCAGGGTTTGTCCCAGATGATCGACTGTTGACAGCAAAAGTGAGACGGTTTCAATCGGCTCAGGCGACCAGCGGGTGGGTAAATTAGCCTCAAGGGCAAGCTGGGCGGGCCAAGCGTTTAGAGCGTGCTGTAGGGCCAGGGGCAGTGACTCTTCTAGGTAGGGAGAACTGAGCCGATTGCCCAGCTGCTCTAGAGCGTCGTACAGCTGCTCAA
>JBARUP010000477.1:0-4233 GCA_049645805.1 Nodosilinea sp. | reverse complement strand
GCTGATATCAGCTAAAACCTCAAACACATCGTTGCTGCCAGCGCTTAATATAATGTCTGGCTTCCTGGCCTCAGATGCAGAGATGCTGGCAGAAGTTACGTCCTGAATGAATAGCGCAGCTTGAGTTTGAACCCCAATAGGGACTGTTTCTAGGCTATTGCCTACTGAACCAAATAGTCCTGTTGTAGCCCCAGCAGCAGCGTAGTTTATATTCTCTGACAAAGGGTTAAGCGTAGACGCACTAGTTGGTAGCCTAAACCCAAGTAATAGTGAGTCAGGATCAACCCCCAGCTGAGCCACTACGGCCTCGCCAAGCACCAGATCGTTTGACGCTTTGCCACCGCTATAGGGAGGATCAGAGAAGAGTAAATCAGGAAATGGAAGGATGCCAAAGGGAGCTAATACATTGGTCAAATTTCCAGTGTCTAGCAAGCTGTCGCCTAGCAAAGCAATAGTCATATTTTTCAGGGGCTTATTATCAGGACACCCCTGATTATTAGAGGCTCAAGAATAAGAGCGCAAGGAATAGACATATACATTAAATATGTAAAGCACCGTCATGCGCTTTCCTCCGTCTGCATACCCAAGTAGCTCCGGGCATGGCAAACCCGCCGAGCGGCCACTGTCAAGCACGTACTCGACGGGCTAGCTAGGCTGACGATTGAACTGCTGTATTGAGCTACAGCGCTAGGTTAATAGCTGTCTTCACTGGTAGCGGTGTGAAGCGCCAGATCGTGGTTGGCCTGGTTGAGCCGATCGGCGATTTCGCCCCGCAGTTTTAGGCTAACGGTATCGTCGGCCAGTACTTCTTGGGCTTCTTCACGATATTCGGCGCTCTGTACCGCATCTACTTTTTCCAGCTGTTTTAGGTGCTCAAACACGTCCTGGGGAGTTGTCATGATCACAGTCCTTTTGCTTAGGGAAACCGGGCAACCCGTACCGAAGGGCACTGGAGTTAGTCGCACGTTCCTATTGTCGAAGACCTAAAAGTTAGCGGCTACTGTTCAGGCTGAACCTTTACGCCTCGATAAAGTTTGTTGTGCTTCGCAACAAGTCGTTGCATTTTGGCTAGCGCAGACCTGGCAAAGGCCGAAACCACCGGGTAATGGGGAGGCTCTGGGGCAAAATGGTAGTATTCAATACAAAATGTTGCTTTTTGGCCGAGCTGATTCTCCTTGGCAGAACCTTAAGAAGCAGCCTTACTGTTTCCTCAGCGCTCTATGTCCACCTCACTTTTGTCTGACGCCAACCGCCGTCTGGAGCGGGCGCTCAAATACGTTTCTATTTCTGACGACGCCTCCGAGCGCCTGCGCTACCCCAAGGCCAGCCTGACTGTCTCCATTCCGGTACGGATGGACAACGGCACGCTAAAGGTATTTCAGGGCCATCGAGTGCGCTACGACGATACCCGCGGCCCGACGAAGGGAGGCATTCGCTTTCATCCCGACGTCACCCTTGACGAAGTGCAGTCGCTAGCCTTTTGGATGACCTTCAAGTGCGCGGCGCTAAACCTGCCTCTAGGCGGCGCTAAAGGGGGCGTCAGGGTCAATCCCAAGGAGCTGTCGAAGTTTGAGCTAGAGCGGCTGAGTCGGGGTTACATCGACGCGATCGCCGACTTCATTGGCCCCGATGTTGACGTGCCCGCCCCCGATGTCTACACCAACCCCATGATCATGGGCTGGATGATGGATCAGTACAGCATTATTCGCCGCCAGCTTAGCCCAGCGGTGATTACCGGCAAGCCTCTCAGCATGGGCGGTAGTCAGGGCCGCGACACGGCCACGGGCACGGGCGCGTTCTATGTCCTGCAGGCGCTGATGGCTCGGTTTGGCAAATCGCCAGAGCTGACCACTGTGGCCGTGCAGGGCTTTGGCAACGCTGGCAGCGTTGTTGCCCGGCTGCTGTTTAACGCGGGCTATCGAGTGGTGGCGGTCAGCGATTCTCAGGGCGGTGTCTACGCCCCACGAGGGCTCGATATCCCCAGCGTTCAGCAGTACAAGGCCTCGACCCGCGACCTCAAGGCGGTGTACTGCGAAGGCAGCGTGTGCAATATCATCAGCGATCGCGCCACCATTACCAATCAGGAGCTGCTGGCCCTTGACGTTGATATTTTGATTCCTGCCGCCTTAGAGAACCAGATTACTGCTGACAATGCTGACAGCGTCAAAGCCCGCTACATCTTCGAGGTTGCTAACGGGCCAATCACCTCCGAGGCCGACGAGATTTTGGCCGCCAAGAGCGTCTACGTTTTTCCCGATATTTTGGTGAACGCGGGCGGCGTCACGGTCAGCTACTTTGAGTGGGTGCAAAACCGCAGCGGCCTCTACTGGTCGATCGATGACGTCAACAGCCGCCTCAAGTCAATGATGGTTACCGAAGCCGAAAGCATCTGGAAGATTGCCCACGACCTCGACATCTCGCCCCGCACCGCCGCCTACGTCCACGCCCTAGAGCGCCTGGGCGATGCTCTCAACGCCAAAGGCACCCGCGACTACTACGTCAGCGGGGTTTAGCGCTGGAAGCACCCCATTCCTCGCCTTTTGCAGACGGGCTTAGGTGCTTTTGCAGGCGGGTCGGACGCCTTTGGCCCCGCTGGTAGTGCGGCCCTGGCCGAGTCGGGCAGCTCTTGCACAATCAGCGCTCGAAACGGATCTTGCACAAAGGTATCGAGGTACGACTGGCTTAGGTAGTTGGCGGCAGCGGCCTGCCCGCGCTGGTAGCGATCGAAAAAGGCCGCGCTCAATCCTTTCAGGTAAGGATGGGCCAGGCTGACATCCGGCCCGTAGAATCCGGCGGGCAGCGGCAGCACGCCGCCGCTGGTGTTATTCGCCAAAAACGAGAAATGGGTGGCTCCCTCCACCACAACTAGGTATTTCTCAGGGCTAGCAATCCAGTCGAAGGGCTGAATTTGCTCCGGCAGCGCCGGGGTCAAGAAATCATCGGTGCCGGCTATTACCATCACCGGAATCTCCACCTGGCTAAGCCCGGCTTCGCCAAAAATGCGGCTGGTCACGGGGCTGATGGCGATCGCGCTGCTTACCCGCTGATCCCGCAGAGATGACGGCACGATTGCAAGGCTCAACAGCTCACACTGCGCTAGCAGCGACAAATTCAGCGAAATATCGCTCTGCGTAGGAGACGGGCATCCCTGCCGCAGCGCTTCAAGGTTGAGGGTGGCCCCGGCTACGGCTAGGGCTGTGTAACCCCCCAGCGACTGCCCCACCACACCAACGCTGGACAGGTTCAGCTGCCCTAGGCTAGGGTCGCTCTGAGCCCTGGCTTCTAGCGCATCTAGTACCGCCGTTACATCTCTGGGGCGGCTGATCAGGGTGACAGGGTCGGGGGGCTGACCCATGCCGCTGAGAAACTGCTCAAACTGGGCTCCGTTGTCTTCGTGCTCTAGCATCACAGCGGCGTAGCCGTGGGACGCTAGGTGCGTTGCTACGTAGGCCAAGGCGCGGCGATCGGAAGCCGCTCCGTGGCTGATAACCACTACTGGCAGCGAGCCTGGGGGTACCGTCACCTTGGGCAGGTACAAGTCAGCTACGGGCTGAGTCTGTCGCAGCGGGTTCTCAAACTGAAGGGTGCGCCGCTCCCAGGTCAAAGGCCCCGACTGCTCGGGGGTCTGCACCAGGGTAGCCGAAGGCTCGGCTCGGACCTGGGCCTCTAGGGCCGTTAGCACCACCTGGCGCTGCTGAAAAAAGGCCTGACTTTCTCCCAGCAGCCGCTGGGCCAGACCGTAGTTGAGCTGTATTGTCTCCAGCGGAAACTGCTGTAGCGCTCGCATCAGCGTCAGCCCGTGCTCCTGGGTCGACGCCAGGGTCAGGCTGGCCCGCAGTGCCGAGAAGCCGCTGCGCCGATCGTTGGTTTGGATCAGTTCGCCGAGCTGCTCTAAAAGCCGGATGCCAACTGGTGAGTAGGTTAGCTCTCCCACCGCGACGACGCTTAAAGGAAAGGGACGATTGATTACCTCTTGCAAACGCTGCCGCTGGTCGGGGGACAGCCGCTGGGCCACGGGCCTCAGGCTCCCCTGCACCTGGCCGGTATCGGCAAAATGCTGAATGTCATCTACCTGAACTGCAATCTCGAAGGGGCCGTAGAAAAACTCAATGCGCTCTGCGGCCATCCCCGGCAGCGCCAGTAAGCTACCGCCGATGCCAGCAATGGTCGGTAGTCCCCATCGCAGAATTGCGCTGAAACATTTCATCGGTGTTCGGTAGGCTAAAGAAGCGG
>JBARUP010000476.1:0-3209 GCA_049645805.1 Nodosilinea sp. | reverse complement strand
GCCGGATTTGACGGACTCAACCAGTCGATCTTTCAGCGCGAATCGCTGCACGTCAAGGCTCACAACCCAATTAACTGGAAGGTGGTGCCGATTGGCATTGAACCGGCAGCCGAAGTAGCCGAAACGCCGGAAATTCAGGACTGGTTACGCAAGCGGGCGATCGATGGCGAAGTTGTCCGACTTTCTGAAGGGTTCTATACCCAGGTTTGGGAGGTGCTAAAACACTCGAAGGGGATTGTAATTGGCAACAAGTTTGACCGCAAGAATAGGTTAGAGAGCGATCGCGTTCTCTCTGAGATGACCCCTGGCGAGCAAAATTTTGAGCGTCGCATTACCCACCTGCTGAACAAGATTCAGTCCCCAGAGTACCGCCACGTCAACCTTGAAGCCCTACGGGAAATGGGTGAAATCTTTCAGGCCAACCCTGACCTTTACTTTGAAGACTACATCTATCTCGACGTGCTTATCGGTCACGCCGTACGTCTAAGCTGGCTCGATCATCAGCCCGATCGCGCTAGTGCCTATGAGTCTGATAAAGCCTCCGCTTGGCAAGCGTTTTATCGGCTGCCGCCGACTCAGTGCGCTACCTATATTGCCAAGGCGCTTCAGTTCCTTACGGCGCTGGGCGAAACCGAGACCGGAGGCGAAACGCTGGAAGAGGTGGCATAGGGCGGGTAAGGGTCAGACCTTTGCTGTCCCTCGCCCTGAGAGTGACATCGCAAACCAGGCGGTCAGCAGCGTCAGGCCTCCCGCAATCCAAAAGGGAAAGCTGTAGCTAATGCTGACCAGGAGCCCCGCTACGGCTGGCCCGATCGCGTTGGAAATGCTTAGATAAGACGCGTTGAGCCCCATCACCTCGCCCTGCTCGCGGGGGCCGCTGTTAAGCGACAGCAGCGCGTCGATCAGCGGCATGGGAAACGAGTTAACGGCGCTGAACACCACCGCGATCGCCACAAAGGCTGCAATATTGGGGAACGCAGGCATCAGCAAAAACAAGATGCCTCGCGCCGCCAGCGACCCCGCCAAAATCTGCACTAGCCGAAACCGCTGTCGCAGGGGCTCTAGGGCAAACACCTGGGTAACAAAGCCAATAATGCCCACCGCCGCAAACATGATGGCCAGGTTGCGGGCGTCTTGCCCCAGCACCTTGAGAAAGAACGGCTGAAACGCAAAGGTGAAAATTGTAAAGGTGAAACCGCTGAAGAACGTCAGCCAAAAAATGCGGCCAAAGCGCCCGTCAGTGGCCGATCGCGCTAGTCGACCAAAGCCAAAGTCCCGCCAGGAGAGCTGAAAGGTATCGCAGCAGTTTTCTAGGGTCTCGGGCAGCAGCAGCAGACACAGCAGGGTGGCAAACAGCGCGATCGCCGCCGAAAACAAAAACCCCATGCCCAGGCTGGTAAAACCCGGCAGCGGAGTCACCAGCTGCGCCACGTAGCTCAGGGGTGGCCCCACCACAAACCCCAGCCGAAACACCGCTCCAAAAATGCCGTAGGCTCGCGCCCGCTGCTCTACTGTAGTTATGTCGCCAACAATAGCCTGGGCGATCGAGGTGTTGCCGCCGGTGATACCGTCCAGCAGGCGGGCCACAAACAGCATCCAGGCCACGGGCGCTAGCCCTGCCATCAGGTTGGCCCCCACTGTGCCTAGCAGGCTAATGATCAGCAGCGGCTTGCGGCCTACGCGGTCTGACAGTCGTCCCAAGATCGGGGTAGCAACAAACTGCGCTGCCGCATAGGTGGTTGTCAGCAGACTGGCCTGAAAGTCGCTAAGACCAAACTCCACCGCGTAGGGGTAAATTAGCGGAATAATTAGCGTAAACCCCACCGCATTAATAAACGCTACTAGGGCGGCAATCCAAAACCGCAGCGGCAGGCGATTGGGGTTAGCAGGAGCCATAGAATCAATCCATGAATACTATTTCAAAAGTGGCGATCGCTTTGGGGCTACCGATAGCCGTGCTAGTAGGCACTTTCGTCTACATCAGCTCGCCCAATTTGCCCGCCGCTGACTACGACAACCAGATTACCTACGAGGATTACCCCGCCGGGGTTACTAACCCAGAGCAGCTTAGCGTAGTCAGTTATAACATTGGCTACCTCTCGGGGCTGACAAACCAGCAGGCGGTCGAGCGCGATCGGGCCTTCTTTAGCGCCAATCAGGCTACCGCCGTTCAAGCCTTAGCAGCGCTTGCCCCTGACATTCTGGCCTTGCAAGAAATTGATTTCGACGCCTACCGCTCCTTTAACCGTAACCAGCAGTACGCAATCTCGGATGCGCTAGAGATGGCCCACGACGCAATCGCCATCAACTGGGACAAACGCTACGTGCCCTTTCCCTACTGGCCTCCCCAGGCCCACTACCGAGAGGTGGTGTCGGGACAGGCCGTGCTCAGCCGCTACCCCATTCGCCGCCACGAGCGGCTGGCCTCGGCCATGGCGTCAGAGCCTGCGGTACCCACGTTTCCCTCTGACCAGCCCGCGTATACCCTCGACTACATTTTCTACACCCCCGCCACACTGGAGGTGATCGATGCTGGTGTCGTGGCCCAAGCTACCCAGGCCTCTGATCACATGCCGATCCAGGCTCAGGTCAGGCTGCGCTGAACTTCACTGTTACGACAACGACACTTGAGTGTTTATTCTCTATGGAGAGAAAGACGAGAGTTAATTCACCATCCTAAGCGGCAACCTTTCAATGGGTGCCATTTATGAAGATATTATTTTAGAGAACGCTAACCCACAACTAACAATCATGAAAAACCTGCGGCGATGGGCACTTGGCCTGTTGACGATGCTGACCATAGCTGGCTTGGTGGCCCTGCCCGCCCGTACGGTGGCCCAAGATACTGCTATGCCCGTGCCCGGTCCGTATAGCTCCTTTCTGTTCCAGGCGCTGTTCCCTGGCAATCTGGAGGTAGCCTACAACCAGATCACTTTGGGCCAGAACGATACCGCGTCCATTCAGCACTACCTAGCGGCGCAGCCCGAGACAGGCAAGGCGCTGTAGTCATAGAGGCATTAGGGAGTTGCTCCAGTGACGCCCACCTGAGCGCACATATCGGCCAGGTGGCAACGCCCACACTGGGGGTTTTTGCCGGTACAGATATGTTTGCCAAAGGGTACCAGCAGCCGATTGATATCTACCCAGTAGGGCTGCGGCAGTTTGGCTTCTAGGGCCGCCATGGTTTTTTCAGGCGACTTGGTTTGCAC
>JBARUP010000475.1:0-3142 GCA_049645805.1 Nodosilinea sp. | reverse complement strand
GGCACGACCGCATTCAAAAAGCTCAGTCTGCTAACCGAACCGACCTAGTAAAAGCTGCTCAAGAACGTGAAGCCGCTCTGCTGCGCCAGGGCAACCAGTACTGGGGCCAGCTCAAAGGGGTCAAAGACCAGGTTGTCCAGACCCGTACGCTACAAAAAGACATTCACGATCGCCGCCGCGAGCTTAAAGCCAAAATCGCTGAAAATCAGGCTCAGCGAACCACCCAGCGTACTAGCTGGGACACCGGCTGGGCCAAGCCGCCCTTTGAAGGAGTGGGCCGCGATCCAATGGATCCAGTTGAGGAGTCGTTTCAGCGGTGGGAGACGGAGCAGGAGCTAGACGAGCTGAAGCGAAGTATGGGGAAGTAGAGAGTCGGTGACGTAGGCAAGTCGTGATAAGAGTCTCCGGGCGCTCATTCACTTATCCATCCGCTTGCTCTCCCCTAGGCTTCTTGATCTCAAAGGAAATCGTGTCCCCCTTGCGGCTCGTCTTGGGCGGTGGTGCAGAAGCAGCGCCTGTGCCCGGAGATGGGGCTGTGGGTAGGGGATAGTCTGGCTGATTGGAAATGCTAGCACTCAGCCAGTAGCGGTAGTTGGAGGCGATCGCAAGACCAGCACCACCCAAGACAACTAGAGGCAGTGAGAGCCCACTGCTTAACCAGGGCAAATGGCCTAGCCACTGCACGGTCTCGGCCCCAAAAAACAAAATTAAAAAGCAAACTAGCCAGAGCTTCATAGCGGCTGCATGAATAAGCTTCTATGATCCGCCATCATTTATGATGAGTGGCTTGGCCATTGGATATTTCTATAGGTTGTACAGTCTACAAGGCAGATTAATTATCATCCCAAGGCTGAATTTTGCGTTTGCAATGCATATGCCCACAAAAATGGATATCTTTCTTAAGAAAAGTACGTTTTCCGGCTTCAGAATGCTGGAGCCCCTCTGCGCAAGCTCTTGAGGACGATTTTGTGTCCCTTTGCTTGAATCTAAAAGGAGGAGTTGGGAGGGCAAGCGCCTCTCTCGAAGGGCCACTTTGCTACCAAACCGACTTTTCCTTGGGGAAGGGTATGTCAGAATGTAATCGGTTTTTTGCCAACTCACCCATGCTCTTGGAGTAGGCAGTCAAGATGGATTCTGTAGACACGCTTTATCAGTACGCCTGGCTAATACCAGTGCTGCCCTTAATCGGGGCGACTATCGTCGGGGTAGGGTTAATCTCCTACGGCGAGGCTACCAACAAGCTTAGGCAGCCTGCGGCGGCGCTCATTGTCTCCCTGACCGGGGCGGCGATGGTATTGTCATTTTTAATTTTCTGGAGCCAGTGGCAGGGGCACGCCCCCTACACGGCCATGTTTGAGTGGGCCTCGGCGGGTGACTTCCGCATTGAGATGGGATACACCGTTGATCATCTGGCGGCATTGATGCTGGTGATTGTCACCACCGTCGCCTTTTTGGTGATGATTTACACCGACGGTTATATGGCCCACGATCCGGGCTATGTCAGGTTCTATGCCTATCTCAGCCTGTTTAGTTCCTCAATGCTGGGCCTGGTGATTAGCCCTAATCTGCTCCAGGTTTACGTGTTCTGGGAGCTGGTCGGTATGTGCTCATACCTGCTGATTGGCTTTTGGTACAACCGTAAGCCCGCCGCAGATGCCTGTCAAAAGGCTTTCGTCACCAACCGAGTGGGCGACTTTGGCCTGCTGCTGGGCATGCTAGGTCTGTTTTGGGCTACTGGCAGCTTTGACTTTGACGTCATGGGCGAGCGGCTGACCGACTTGGTCAACATTGGCAGTCTGCCCGCCAGCGTTGCCGCTATTTTTGCAGTGCTGGTGTTCCTCGGCCCAGTAGCTAAGTCGGCACAGTTTCCGCTCCACGTGTGGCTGCCCGATGCCATGGAAGGCCCTACCCCCATTTCGGCGCTAATTCACGCCGCGACAATGGTGGCGGCGGGCGTGTTCCTGGTGGCGCGCATGTATCCGGTGTTTGAGCATATCCCCACAGTTATGACGGTGATTGCTTACACCGGGGCGTTTACTGCCTTTATGGGAGCCAGCATTGCCATCACCCAAAACGACATCAAGAAAGGGCTGGCCTTTTCAACTATGTCGCAGCTGGGCTATATGGTTATGGCCATGGGTGTGGGAGCCTACAGCGCTGGCTTGTTCCACCTGATGACCCATGCTTACTTCAAAGCCATGCTGTTTCTGGGCTCAGGCTCGGTCATTCACGGCATGGAGTCGGTTGTGGGGCACGATCCGGCACTGGCCCAGGACATGCGCCTAATGGGCGGCCTGCGCAAGTACATGCCGGTAACGGCCTACACCTTTTTGATTGGTACCCTGGCCATCTGCGGGATTCCGCCCTTTGCGGGTTTTTGGTCTAAGGACGAAATTTTGGGCTCTACCTTTGCGGTTAGCCCAGTACTGTGGGCAGTGGGCTGGCTGACAGCTGGCATCACGGCTTTTTACATGTTTCGCATGTACTTCTCCACCTTTGAGGGCAGCTTTCGGGGCAACGACGAAGGTATTCGCCGCGACCTAAAGCGGGCGCAGCTTCAGCAAATGGGTATGTCCCTTGGCCCTGGGGCCATGAACCCCCAGGAGCTAACTCTAGATGCTGCCAGCGATGACCATGACTCTGATGGCGAGCACGGGCACCATGCCCACGAGCCCCACGAGTCGCCGCTGTCGATGACTTTCCCGCTGATGGCGCTGGCGGTACCCTCGGCGCTGATTGGCTTAGTCGGTACGCCCTTTGCCAACTACTTTGAGGCTTTCATCCATCCCCCTGGGGAGGTGGAGGCGCTGGAGGCAGCTGAAGCCTTTGACTGGAACGAGTTTGGGATTATGGCGGGTAGCTCGGTTGCGATCGCCGTTGCTGGCATCATTCTTGCGGTGCTGATGTACCGGACCAAGGTGATCGACGCGGGAGCGATCGCAGCCAAAATCAAGCCGCTCTACAAGCTATCTCTGAACAAGTGGTACATCGACGATATCTACGATGTGGTCTTTGTTCAGGGCAGCCGCAAGCTGGCTAAGCAGGTACTCGCAGTTGATATCCGCATTGTGGATGGCTTGGTGAACCTGGCGGGTCTTGTCACCCTGGTCACAGGCGAAGGGCTGAAGTACCTTGAGAACGG
>JBARUP010000474.1:0-1856 GCA_049645805.1 Nodosilinea sp. | reverse complement strand
GTGTAGGGCACTCGCTTGGACGACGGGTCTAGCTCATCGTAGCGGCGTCCCATGTAGCGCTTAACGCCGTAAAAGGTGTTCTGAGGGTTCAGCACCGTCTGCCGACGGGCCATCTGCCCCACTAGGCGCTCGCCTTCTTTGCTAAAGGCCACCACCGAGGGAGTAGTGCGCATGCCCTCAGCGTTGGCAATTACCACTGGCTTGCCACCCTCCATGACAGAGACCACTGAGTTGGTTGTGCCCAGGTCGATGCCAACTACTTTTCCCATTCGCTCTGGCGTCTCCTTATCTATCTGTCTGCGTGCTCACTGAAGGTTAGCACCGGGAGGGCGTCGCTTCTGCCAACCTACTTACATCTGCTTTTTCAATGATAGTGTGTCACAGGCTGGCCTAGATTCTATCGTATGGGTCTTGGGAGGTAGGGGTTACCAGGGACAGTGGGGGGTTGAGGGTTTGGGCCTAAGGCTATAAAGATTCTTCGACCTTAACCTCAAAGACTAACCGATCACATCGTCCCATCCGACTAAACTGGGGGTAATCTCGCAAACTCCTTTCGATGGTGCAGACTCGGCCAAGATTCTATAGCTTTGACGACTATCTGGCCTACGACGACGGCACAGAGAATTTTTACGAGCTATTTAATGGAGAGCTGATCGAGGTGCCGCCTGAATCAGGTCAAAATGTACAGATTGCCAATCGCCTGCTTCTGATCTTTGCATTGTTGATAGGGATAGATCGAGTTCGTGGGCATGGCCTGGAGCTAGAGGTGCGGGGCGAACCCAAAAATCGCTACCTCGACCTGACGATTATTCAGCCAGAGCACGTTCAACTTTTGGCCAATCGCAACACCATTCGCCTGACCATGCCGCCTCCGGCCCTGGTAGTAGAGGTCGTTAGCCCCGGCGAGTTGCAGCGGGAGCGCGACTACGTGGCCAAACGCCGCCAGTATGAGGATTTAGGCATTCCTGAATACTGGATTATCAACCCACAAGAGCAAACGGTGCTGGTGCTGGCTCAGAATAATCAAGGGTTTACGTCCCTAGGAACGTTCTCTGGAGCGCAATGCATAGAATCAGCCCAGTTCAAGACTTTAGATTTGAGCCCTGCGCAGCTATTTACAGCGGGTCATCAGAGCTAAGGAATGGCAGAACTATCGGTGTTTACGGCTATACATAGATAAACTTGGGTAAAGGCTGTTAGCGATCGCTCGCACTCTACACTATGTTGCAAACCAGGCCCAAGTTCTATAACTTTGATGACTATCTGGCCTACGACGACGGCACAGAGCATGTCTACGAGCTGTTTAATGGAGAGCTTATTCAGGTGCCGCCAGAGTCGGGCTACAACACCAGCGTTGCTTTTTTTCTATCGCTTCAGCTTGCTGCTTTGGTTGGCCATCTTCGAGTTAGGCTCCACGGATTGGAGTTAGAGGTAAGGGGTGAACCCAAAAATCGCTACCCTGACCTGACGATTATTCAGCCAGAGCACGTTCAGCTACTGGCCAAGCGCAACACGATTCGCCTGACCATGCCGCCGCCGACCTTGGTAGTGGAAGTGGTTAGCCCTGGCGAGTTGCAGTGGGAGCGCGACTACGTGGCCAAGCGCGCCCAGTATGAGGATCTGGATATTCCTGAATACTGGATTATTAACCCCCAAGAGCAGACGGTGCTGGTGCTGGCTCAGAATGGTCAGGGTTATACCCCAGTTGGCACTTTTGCGGGTGATCAGCGGATAGAATCGGCCCAGTTTACGGAACTCGACCTCACGGCGGCTCAGCTTTTTGCGGCGGGCGCTCAAGCGTAGAGGGCAGATTTCGCTCTGTTATATTGGGGGGGCGACCAAACAGCGATCGGGGG
>JBARUP010000473.1:0-2769 GCA_049645805.1 Nodosilinea sp. | reverse complement strand
AGTGGGAGCAGACTCTTATGACGGATACAATTTCTGTGCTTCACACTCCAACAAGTAAATCTTTCATGCTTATCAAGAGCTGGGCAGCCGCAGTTGGGGCCTAACAATTCGTTCAAGCCGACCCCGCTGCGGGGCGGCTTAACTCAGGCGTTAGATTGACGCCTTGATGTAGGGTCGCGATCGCCCCCTTCATCTCAACACTCTGCAAAACAGAGCAATGCCCATTCTGGGCGGCTTCGTCAACACCCCGGCATAATAAAGGCATCTGGCCCCACCTTTCACCATGATTGCCACGCCCCATCCCCAGCCGATGACCGCTCAAGACTACCTGACCTGGGAGTCCCAGCAAGAACTGCGCTACGAATTTGTTGATGGCGATGTCTTTGCTATGACGGGCGGCACTTTGCCCCACAATGACATCGCCATCAACCTACTCACGGCTTTGCGTCCCCATATCCGCGCCCAGGGCTGCCGAATCAACATTGCCGATGCCAAAGTCAACGTCACCCCCTCCACCTACCGCTACCCTGATCTGGTAGTGAGTTGCGACGAACGAGATCAGGCGGCTCTTGACGCGATTCAATATCCCAAACTGATTGTAGAAGTCCTTTCCCCCGGCACCGAAGCTCTGGATCGCGGCGACAAATTCAAGGAATATCGCACTCTACCCAGCTTAGAAGAATACGTCTTGATTAGCTCTACCGAGGTTAACGTCGAGATTTATCGGCGGGGTGAGGGGCGGATGTGGCTTTATACGGCCTATCAAAGTGGAGACACCATCCGCCTAGGAAGCGTTGATTTCGAGGTTCCGATCGCGCTCTTTTACGAAGGGGTGATTTTAGGCGGTTAACATAGAAACACTGAACCAGTGCTCTATACAGACATCAGTAAAGAGATCGTAAACGTGCTCCCCTGCCCCACCTGACTCTGTACTTGAATATCGCCCCCGTGGGCCTGGGCGATCGCCAGCGCGATCGACAGCCCCAACCCCGAGCCACCGCTTTGTCGGGAGCGATCTTTGTCTACTCGGTAGAAGCGATCAAAAATATGGTTCTGGTCTGCTGGCGCGATGCCAATGCCAGTGTCTTGCACGGTGATTATCGCCTGGCGGTCAGTTTGCCGGAGCCGAACGACTACCTTGCCTGCTGCCGAGGTGTGCTGTAACCCATTCATGATTACGTTCAGCACCAAGCGATAGAGGTTTTCTTCATTACCCATTACGGTCATTGAAGGCAGAGAGGGCTGATCTAGCACTAGATGAATATCATTCGCGATCGCCAGGGCGGCCAATTCTTCTTCGATATCGCTGAGGATATCTTGCAGGCAGCACGGTATCTTAGTTGCAGGGCTTTGGGTATCTAGGCGAGACAACAGCAGTAAATCGCTCACCAAGGTCGTCAGCCGCTGGTTCTGTCGGGTTGTGACCTGCAGCATCTCACGGGCATCAGCATCAGAAATTTTAGGTAACCGCATGACGGATTCGGCGGTGGCCTGCACGGCGGTTAGCGGGGTGCGTAGTTCGTGGGCAGCGTCGGCGGTGAACTGCTGAATTTTGCGATAGGAAGCCTGCACGGGCCGCAGCGCGAGTCCGGCTAGCCTCCAGCTGGCGATCGCAATCAGACCCAGGGTAATCGGCAGGCTGAGCAGAATAATCCAGCGGATGGTCGCCAGGTAATCGGCAAAGTCGCTGAAGGAACGTCCGACGAGCAAGGTTGCTAGCTGTTCTTGTCTATCCAAAGCGTTGATGGGCAACACGATTTGCCGGTATTGGTTGCCCTCTGCATCGTGCAGGCTCTGCCAGGCGGGTTCAATATTGGTGATAGGTAGACCCGTCGGCTCAATCCCGGCTTTCGCCATCAGGTCTCCGGTCAGGTTCAGCACCCGAATATAGTAGCTCCCCTGGTAGAGCGTATTGCCGTGGTGCCCGCGCGCAGGCTCAAAGGGAACTGGGCAGCCTTCCCCAGTGATACAGAGGTTTGGCAGCAGATTAGGAGAAACCTGGCCAATCTGCCCCTGATTCGCCAGGGTGGCTTCCAGGGCATCGTGGATGGTTTCGGCCACCGACTTGAGTTCACGATCCGCCGTTACTCGGTGGGCATGGGCGATCGCTTCGTATACCCCCAATCCACTCAACCCCAGCACCACAGCCACCACGCCGGTATACCAGGCGGTGAGCTGCCAGCGGCTGCGGCGAAACAGCTTATTCGGCGTTGAAGCGGTATCCCATGCCATAGACGGTTTCGATTAAATCATCACAACCATACTGGGTGAGTTTACGGCGCAGTAGCCGCATTTGGGCCGCCACCACGTTACTGTTGGGTTCGGCCCCAATTTCCCAGAGCTGATTCAGCACCTGATCTCGGGTGAGAATTTGGTTGGGGTGCTCCATCAGGTATTGCAGCAGCTGAAACTCTTTTTGGGTGAGTTCGATGGGTTGCTGGGCGTCATCGGAGTTGAGGAAGGCGATGCGGCGATCGCGATCCAGGGTCAGTGCCCCCACCTGTAGTTTACTGGGCTTGATTTCGGGCGATCGTCGCCGCAGGGCTCGCAGCCGCGCCAGCAATTCCGCCATGCTGAAGGGTTTTACCAAGTAGTCATCGGCCCCGGCATCTAGCCCGGTAATGCGGTCTGAAATTTGATCTTTGGCAGTGAGGATCAGTACTGGTAGGGCATGGTGGTGAGATCTGAGCCAGTTGCACAGTTCAATGCCCGACTTCCCCGGCAGCATCCAGTCGAACACGCCCACGGTGTAGAGGGACAGGTCGTGCT
>JBARUP010000472.1:0-1533 GCA_049645805.1 Nodosilinea sp. | reverse complement strand
CGTGGGTAACAACCACCATCGTCATGCCCTCGTCGGCAAGCTGACGCATGACTCCCAGCACCTCACCAACGAGCTCAGGGTCTAGGGCGCTGGTGGGCTCGTCAAACAAGATGGCTTCCGGCTTCATGCACAGGCTGCGGGCGATCGCTACCCGCTGCTTTTGCCCCCCCGAGAGCTGCTCAGGGTAGGCGTCAGCGCGATCGTCGAGGCCCACTTTAGCAAGATACTGAGTTGCAAGCTCCTGACAGTCGCCCGCCGGAAACTTAAGCACCTTACGGGGAGACAGCATCAAATTTTCAAGCACCGTCAGGTGAGGGAACAGGTTGAAGTGCTGAAACACCATGCTCACCTGGCTGCGCACGTGGTAAAGCGCCTGCCGGGGCAGCTTGGCCGCCGAGACGTCCTTGCCCATGACCTCTAAACTGCCCTGGTTGATGGCTTCTAGCCGGTTGAGGCAGCGCAGGAAGGTGCTCTTGCCGCAGCCTGAGGGACCAATAATCGAAGCGACATCCCCCTTCTTAAAGGAGGTGCTGACCCCTTTAAGCACATTGATAGGGCCGAAGCTTTTGTGCAAATTGTCGCAGGCAATCACGGGAGTATTGGGCAGGGTAGCTGTCATAGGGGCTAAGGCGATATAAGCCGATATTGTGAATAAGCAAGCGATGTTTGTACTCTACAGAGAATCATTCGCCCCTCAGTGCATCTGTATCGCAGAAAACACTTTGGCTATGCAGAATTGATTATGGTGCCTCAAACCCTGCACCTTGTGCAGGATCTGTTCTCTGCCTAAAGGTTATCGCTGAGCCATGGTTCGTATCTTTACTCATCGGTGGTTGAGGCGGGCCCTAGCCCTGCTGCTGGGGCTGGTGTTGGGATTAGGTGCAGCCCAGATTGCGGGTTTAGCCCAAGATGCTCCAGCAGCCTGGGAAGTCGGCACTGAACCGGCCTTCCCCCCCTTTGAAATGAAGGATGACACAGGCGATCTCGTCGGCTTTGATATCGAGCTGCTGAGGGCGATGGGAGAGGCTGCCGGGCGAGAGGTCAAATTCATCGCCCTTCCCTTTGACGGATTGATCCCGGCGCTGCAATCGAAAACTATTGATGCCGCCATTAGCGGTATGACGATTACTGCTGAACGGGCTCAGACCATCGACTTCACGCGACCTTACTTTGAGGCTGGCCTGGCGATCGCCGTTAAGGAGAGCGACGACACCATTCAGGGCCTAGAAGATCTGGAGGGCAAGCGCATTGCCGTAGCTATTGGCACGACCGGGGCAGATCTGGCCGCCGAGGTGGAAGGGGCTGCTGTCAGCACCTTTGACAACTCGCCCCTGGCCCTACAGGAATTGCTTAACGGGCGGGTAGACGCCGTTATCAACGATCTGCCTGTAACGCTCTACGCCATTCGAGAGGCGAATCTTCAGGGTCTCAAAATTGTCGGTGAGCTGGTCACCGAAGAGTACTACGGCATCGCTATGCCCAAGAACTCCGAAGACCTAGCGGCCATGAACGACGCCCTTGCTACCATCCTGC
>JBARUP010000471.1:0-11361 GCA_049645805.1 Nodosilinea sp. | reverse complement strand
CAGACCTCGTTTACCGTTCCCGAGGGCTGGAACCGCCGCCGCATGGCGACTTACTTTCAGGAGGCTGGATTCTTCCCTGCCGCTACCTTTCTGGCCGCTACAGAACAAATTCCTAGGGATAGATATCCCTGGCTACCCGACACTATTCCCCACTTAGAAGGGTTTTTGTTTCCTGATACCTATCAATTGCCTGCCGAGGGAGTAGCGCCCGAAGCGGTTGTAGACGCCATGCTCAGTCGCTTTGAGGCAGTAGCGCTGCCCCTCTATCAGGAGGCCACCACAGATCTCTCCCTGCTGGAGTGGGCTACCCTAGCCAGCATTGTAGAGAAAGAATCGGTGGTAGCCGACGAGCGGGGAATCATCGCCGGAGTGTTCACCAACCGCCTGCTACGAAACATGCCGCTGGGCGCGGATCCCACTGTGGAGTACGGGTTGGGCATCACTCAAACTAAAGAGCAGCCCCTGACCTGGACTCAGGTAGAAACACCTTCACCCTACAACACCTACATTAACCCCGGTCTGCCGCCCACTCCCATCGCCAGCGCTGGTCAGGCCAGCCTTGGGGCCACCCTAAATCCTAACGAGACTGACTACTTGTATTTTGTAGCCCGTTACGACGGTACCCACGTGTTTAGCCGCACCCTAGCAGAGCATGAATCGGCTCGCGACGCTATCCGAGCTGCCATTGATAACTAGCCGCTGCTGAACCTGGACTCGATGTGGTACTAAGTTGAGCTTTTAAGCGCTGGGGGTAGCCGTGATCGCGCTAGCGGCCACGGTTGCAGGCACCAATCTAGATTATGCTAAGCGTTGGACACGTGGTTTTGTTATGGTTTCTTCTCGCCTACTGCAACCCGATTTAGTACTTCAGGGAAACGTCCTCTGTCTTTCTCCTGAGCTGCTGGCTCACCACGGCATTAGAGGCCTGATCTTAGATGTAGACGATACCTTAGTGCCCCTGCGGCAGGCCGAGACCAACCCCGATCTGGCTCACTGGATGGGGCAGATTAAGGCCGCAGCCTCGGTATGGCTGGTGAGTAACAACGTCAATGCCAACCGCATTAGCCGGATTGCAGACCGGCTAGAGGTTCCCTATCTGACTAGCGCTGGCAAGCCCTCACGGCGAAAGCTCAGGCTTGCCCTGGCGGCAATGGATCTACCCGTAGACCAGGTCGCTATGGTCGGCGATCGCCTCTTTACCGATGTTTTAGCCGGTAATCGCGTAGGGCTTTTTACCATTCTGGTCAGCCCTATGCCCGACCTCAATCAGGTCGTACGCTCCTCTCCGCTGCGTAACCTAGAAGTTGTCATCTCCCAGTATCTAGGGGTCAGGCTGTAGGCGTCTGCTTCAGGGAGCCTTAACAGGCTGAAACCATTGAACAAAGACACTTTATAGAGAGAAAACATTAGAGGTAATTCGGGCGTTGCTGAATGACCGCATGAACTTGGGTAAGGGCGTAGGCGTAGCCGAGCCGAAGGCTTTATGGCCATTGCCCCTACGAGGGGAATCTGACTTTTGATTCATACCTGTATCCAGCAATACCGTAATTCGCTACCGTAAGAGAGACTGACGAACGCTGCGATCGCCTGTCTGCTGTACATCCCTTCATTAGACTCAGCATTTCAGGCCCAATTGAGATGCGCTGCTAGTCGCCTAGCCTCAGTGCGGCTATACTACCAGGGCTGTCTTTCGCGTGTTGATGATTGCCCGTGAGCCCCGTGCAAACCCTGGTGGTGAAAATTGGAACGTCGAGTCTGACCGGCGGCAGTACGGGGCAGTTCGCTCTCTCTACCCTAGCTAGCCTAGTCGAAACTCTCTGTATCCTTCGCCAGCAGGGCAACCAAGTCGTGCTGGTATCCTCAGGGGCCGTAGGTATAGGCTCTCGGCGATTAAACCTAAGCGATCGCCCTAAGGCTCTGGCTATGAAGCAGGCGGTAGCCGCAGTCGGGCAGGGTCGCCTGATGCGTATCTACGACGACTTGTTTTCGGTCCTTGATCAACCCATCGCCCAGGTGCTGCTTACGCGCAGTGATTTGGCCCAGCGATCGCGCTACGTCAACAGCTACCGCACCTTTCGCCAGTTGTTGACGATGGGAATTATCCCCATCGTCAACGAAAACGATACGGTTGCCGTAGAGGAACTCAAATTTGGTGACAACGATACCCTCTCGGCCCTGGTTGCTAGCTTGATTGGAGCCCAGTGGCTGTTTCTGCTTACCGATGTCGATCGTCTGTATTCCGCCGATCCACGCTCTAATCCGGGTGCCAAGCCCATTATCTCAATCGATCGCTTGGCAGATATTGAGGCGCTCAAAGCCGTAGCGGGCGGTCGGGGATCGGCCTGGGGCACGGGCGGCATGTTGACAAAGCTAGAGGCGGCTCAAATTGCCACGACCGCCGGAGTGCGCACCGTCATTACCGACGGTCGCCAACCCCACAACGTTGTCAAGGCCCTGGCTGGGGAAACAGTCGGTACTCAGTTCGCTCCCCTGCCATTGCCCAACCGCGCGCGCAAACGCTGGATTGCCGCTGGCCTTGCCCCCAACGGCCGCATCTACCTTGACCCAGGAGCCTCTAAAGCTATTTTGACAGGGGGTAAATCGCTGCTGGCCGCAGGCATCACTCGGATCGAGGGCAGCTTTGTGGCCCAAGATGCCGTAGTACTCTGCGATGGCAAGGGAGCAGTGATTGCTAGAGGCATTGTGAACTACAGTGCTTCAGAGCTAGAGCGCATCCTTGGACATCAGTCAGAGGATATTGCCAAAATCTTAGGCTATGGCGGGGCTGAGACTGTGGTTCACCGCGACAATCTGGCGATTGCGACGGACATAGACACCTCTCGCTGAAGATGCCTCAGCATGCACCCCGGCGGTTGAGCATAACCACAATAGTCTTGGCTATGACCCGCAGGTCATACAGTGGTGACCAAAGATCCTGGTACTGCAAGTCGAGGTGCACAATGTCTTCGAAGTCTCTGACTGCCGATCTGCCGCTAACCTGCCACTGACCGGTAATTCCAGGCTTTACGTCAAGCCGCCGCCAGTGGTGGGGGCTGTAGCGCGAGACCTCATCCTCTGTGGGTGGACGGGTGCCTACCAGGCTCATGTCGCCCCTGAGCACGTTCCAAAACTGTGGAAACTCATCTAGGCTGGTCTTGCGCAAAATGCGACCTATTCGGGTAGTGCGGGGATCATTCTCGTTTTTAAATATGAGCCCCTGAGCCTGATTAGACACCTCCTGCTTAAGCAGATCTGCGTTTTTCACCATGGAGCGAAACTTCCAGATCGTGAAGGGCTGCCCCTTGAGACCGTAGCGTTTTTGAGCGTAGAAAATCGGGCCAGGACTGTCTAACGCGATCGCGATCGCCAGTGGTATTAGCACTAGGCTCAGAATGACAAGCCCTACGAAGGCACCCAGAATATCTATAGATCGCTTGATTAGACAGGTAGCAGATGGATGAGTAGCGGCTGTGGTGACTGGAGTAACATCTCTGGAACTAGCTGAACGAAGGGATAGCATGGTAGACCCTGATGGCAGAATGCGTGTGCTTGATCTTGAGCTTGAGCCTGTACTGTGCTCCCGTGCATCTAGTGATGGATGCACTTGTGCCTGTTTCAAAGACCCTGGATCTTCTAGGATTTGGCCAATCCCTGATCTTATTGGACCCGTGAAACAATTAGTGTAATGAATATCACGCCGTAACAACGTGTAACTACATACGAATTCAGAGATTCAGCTAAGCCGAATCCCATGAATCGAGACGTTTTGAGCGTCTCATCTGGAACTACACAGAAAACCTGGTTACTGTAAAGTTTGCGTGAAGCCTCTAGTGATTTGTTGTCTTTGACGACGAGAGCAACTCAAAAACTGCTTTAAGTTGCGAGTCCTGAGGAAACAGATATTAAGATAGGCCTACAGCCAACCCAGTACACGCGCAGAGGATTGATGGCATGGCCGGAGCAGATACCATAGAGGAGGAGCTGCTGGCTCGTCTGCGAGAAGATTTTCCTGACCAGCCGCAAGCGATTTGTCAAAGTATTATTGCCTGGCTGCTGGGGGAGTCACCAGAACGATTTGCTGCCTTAGCTGAGGCCGACCTGGCGATCGCGCTACAGGCTATAGAGTACCGCTATCGTATTTTTCAAGAGCGCTACTGGGGAGTCAGCCCCGATCGAGGCTACCAGCGTTTAATCAAACGGTTAAGCAGCCTCTTCCTGATTCGCAACAAGATTAGAACCTGGATTTCGCTGAGCCGCGATCGGCGGCGCTCGGTCGTTGACGTCATTCAAGAAGTTATTCAGGAGATGATGCGTAGCGATCGCCACCTGGCCCAACAGCTCAAGTGGATTGCTGCCTGTACTCAGAACTCGCGGCTGCGCAACTTGCTCATGCTAGCCAGCATTGAAGAGTACTGCCTGCGGCCGATTCGCAGCCAGCCCCTGATTATCTATCGCTTTGTTAACTACCTGCGACGCAGCCAGAAGGGCGGCATGACTCAGGTGCCGGCTGGCGAACTCATTCGTCTCGTCTCCGATGAAATTGCCCCCGGCGACAGCGAAGACTCGCTTAGTCTGCTTGATGTAGAAGCCTGGAATCAGTATCAGGACGAGCAAACCGAGCTTGAGCAGCAGAGCATGCGGCACCAGGTCAAAGCTTCCTTCGTAAACTACCTCAGCCGTAACCTCGACGACACGGCCGCCCGCTGGCTAGAGCTACATCTCACCGGCCTTGGCCAAGAGCAGATTGCTCAAGCCCTCGATCTGCCTGTGCAGCAGGTTTATCGCCTGCGCGAGAAGATAAGCTACCATGCCGTGCGCATCTTTGCCCTCCGCGAGCAGCCTGCCATGGTGCTGGGCTGGCTCAAAACCTCGCTGCAGGAGCACAACTTTGGCCTTACCCCCGCTCAGTGGGAGCACTACTGGCAAGTTCTTTCTCCCGAAGAGCAGACTATCTTGACAGCCTACAAAGACGATCAGCCAGATGATGACCTAGGCCACCGCCTGGGGCTAAAAAGCAGACAAATCCAAGCCCAGTGGGTACAGCTCTATCTGCGCGCTCAAGAGCTCCGTACCCAGACTGACGAGTAAAAAGAGCCCACAGGCCTGCTACCGATTCGCTCTATGTAATCTAGCGGGTGGCGGAGGCTGGAGCGTGACCGCCCTAGCAGCAGTAATTTGTTGCCGGGCTGATTAGCTGGTCGCGGAGGTAAGTGCTATAGTAAAGATGACTCGGACCCATGCGGTCGCAACGCCCAAATTATGTCAGGACCGGAAGGTAGCAGCATTACGGGATGCTTGTGACAGGCGTGGACTCCGGGTCTTTTAGTTGAGCGCTTGGACACCTTTTCGCTACAGCGTTCAAGCTGCTAGAGTAACTTAAGATTTCTGCCCTACCTCAATTGCGCTGGTTTTGCTTAGCCTAAGTCTTGGGGGTGAGGTTTTCCATACTTATAGGGTGTGCCATTGCCCCTAGCTATCCGGCTAGAACTTTCTCTAAGCTGAAAATATATAGAGCAACGGGAGACTACCAACCTATGGCTGGTTTCGGAGATCTAGTCAAGAAGGCTTTCTATCTAGGGGTCGGAGCGGCCTCCTATGCTGGTGAAAAGGCTGGCGACACCCTCAAAGACTTGCGGGAGCAAACCCAAAGCCTTGTCAATGAGCTGGTTGCTCGGGGTGAAATTACGGCTGAAGAAGCGCAGCGACTGGTCAACGACATCGTTAGCAGTGCCCAGGATACGGCTGCTACGCCCGATAACCTACCTCGACCCATTGAAATTCTAGACGACGATGCTCCAGCGGTGCCGAGCCCTGCTGACACTCAATCGGCTGCTTTGCGTGAGCAGGTAGCCGCTCTGCGTCAAGAACTAGAAAACCTAAAGCAAAATTCGAGTAACTAGCCCCATGGATGACTGGTCTAAGCAGTTTTTTAATGCCTTTGGCAGCGCCGTGAATGACTTCACTCAGCAGCTGAGTGAAGATACCGAGCGCTGGCTAGATGACCTGACGGAGCAGCTAGCTTATGCCTCAGACACTGTTGTGCAAACCACTGACCAGTGGGCTGAGCAGGTGCAAGAAGCAGTTGAGCCTGAGGTCGATCGTATCGTAGACGAGCTTAACCACGTAGTTGAGCCTTTTCGTTTTACGCTCAATACGCAGATTGATAGCGCGGTCGATCAGCTTGATGAACTTCTGGAGCCGTTGGTAAGGGGGCTATCCGGTATCGATCAGTGGTTTGAGGAAGTCTCGAGCCCCATCAATAGCACCGTTGAGCCGCTGCTGCAGAACTACCCCGCCTGCGTTGGCTGCCGCAACTTCTATGGTCAGGCCCACGGCGGCCAAACGCTGGTGTGCGCCATGCATCCCTTTGGCCCTGAAGAAGAGCGTCACTGCCCCGATTGGGACTCGGTTTGGCCTCAATCCCCCGATCAGTAGTCTGCTTTACTCCCGGCGTGTAGGGAATTGGGCCTCGGTTAGGAGCGGGAAAAAGTGACCGACAGGGCCGTGCCCTCGACCAATGGCAAGGGCGTGTTTAAGGGCACTGGTTACGTAGATTTTGGCGTCTCTGACAGCGGTTAGCGAGTCTTTACCCAGGGCTAGGTTGGCGGCGATCGCCGCCGACAGCGTGCAGCCTGTGCCGTGGGTGTGAATCGTATCGACCGTCTCTGTAGTCAAGACCAAAATCTCATGTCCGTCAAACCAGACGTCGGTGCCGCGCAGCTCATTGGCCATACCACCTCCCTTAACTAGCACCGCAGCACAGCCAAGCTGATGAATCCGACGAGCAGCGGCTTCCATAGTGGCTAGGGTAGTAATGCCTAGACCGCTGAGTAGCTGAGCCTCATAGCGATTTGGAGTCAGAATATGAGCCTGGGGAATCAGGTCTTGGGTTAGAGTTTCGATCGCACCGTCGTCAATTAGCTGCGCTCCAGTGCGCGAAACCATCACCGGATCGACAACTACTGGGGCGGGCTGCGGCAGCGATCTAAGGGCTGCTGCTACCGCCTGAATGATGCCCTGATTGAGCAGCATACCCGTTTTAATGCCCTGAATCTCAATGTCGCTAGTAATCGCTTCGAGCTGGGCGATAACGGCCTCCGGTGGCAGCCCATCGACTCGTGTAACTCCTAGGGTATTTTGAGCCGTGACGCAGGTCAACGCGCTAGTACCGTGAATCTGGTGAAAGGCAAACGTGCGCAGGTCAGCCTGAATGCCAGCTCCACCACCGCTATCAGAGCCGGCAATAGTTAAGGCCGCAGGCCAGGGAGACGGCATAGGCATGACTAGCGGTCGTTGTTGGGCCGACGCCGCTGCAGAAACTCGGGAATATCGAGCCCGGCTCCTAACCCGCTCGATCCACTGCTGGCCGGCGGTGCCATTGGCGGTGTCGTCAGCGTGCGCTTGAAGGGAGTGACGCGAGCCACCTCGATCTCGGGCTGTACTCCAGCTCGACTGTTGAAGCCTGTCGCGATCACGGTAATCCGCACTTCCCCCTGCATGCGATCGTCGATGACGGCCCCAAAGATGATGTTCGCGTTGGGGTCGACACCTTCGTAGATAATTTCGGCGGCGGCGTTAACTTCGTGGAGCGTGAGATCGGAACCGCCCGTGACGTTGAAAACTGCCCCTGAGGCCCCGTCAATGGACGACTCAAGCAGGGGAGAGGAGATCGCTGCGATCGCCGCCTCTCGAGCCCGCGACTTGCCCGACCCCATGCCAATGCCCATCAGTGCCGTACCGGCATCGGCCATGATGGCGCGCACATCGGCAAAGTCAACGTTGACTAATCCAGGAATGGTGATGATATCAGAGATGCCCTGCACGCCCTGGCGCAGAATGTCATCGGCGGTACGAAAGGCTTCCTGTACCGGAGTTTGCTCAGAGATTACCGACAACAGCTTGTCATTGGGAATAATAATCAAAGTATCGACTCGGCCCTGAAGGGCAGCAATACCCTCATCCGCCTGATTCATGCGGCGACGACCCTCAAACGTAAAAGGGCGCGTGACCACGCCGACGGTCAGCGCCCCCGCTTCCTTCGCTACCTCGGCCACAATGGGGGCTGCGCCAGTGCCGGTGCCCCCACCCATACCCGCCGTGATAAACACTAGGTCAGACTCTTCTAGGGCAGCGGCAATTTCTTCGCGTGACTCTTCGGCGGCTTTTTGGCCAATGGCGGGGTTGCCCCCAGCTCCTAGCCCACGGGTCAGCTTCTGGCCGATATGCAGGCTGTTGGTCATGGTGGTATTGTCGAGGGCCTGAGCATCGGTATTGACCGACCAAAACTCAATCCCTGCAAGTCCGCTGCTAATCATGCGGTTGACGGCGTTGCAGCCACCACCACCAACCCCAATCACCTTGATGCGGGCGACGCTGCTGGGCAAAGCCGTGTTGTGGGTGTACGTTTCTCCGGGCATAGCTCTGGCATTGTGGGGTTGACTGGAGTTAAGCTCGCCGTGGCTAAACGGATTAGACGGGCTCGCGAAAGCGGTCAAAGTATCAGCTGACGAACGAGGATCGGAGGGAACAGTTTCTGCCTGGTGAGGCAGGTAAGTCTCGTAGTCAGCGCCGCTTTGGCCAGCACCATTGCTGTGAGAGTCGTCAGGGAGCATAGAATTTGAGGCCGTAGACAATATATTAATTACCTGTACTGGATAACCGAAGATAGCACCTAAGCTCTAAAAATCTGAGTCCCGGCTGATTCTAGACAACTATAGAGTACTTCGCTAAAAAAAACCAAACCGCCTTGGCAAGTCTTAAACTACCTGATTTAACCACTGAAACCGGACTAGCAGACGCCTTAGCCCAAATATGTTAAATCGATACCTCAATCAGCAGAATTTAGCCATCGTCGCCTCAAGGGTAAAGATCTGACTGATGCTTCACCGTCATGGGCGCGATCGCAGCGGATATCAGGGATTAGCTGACGACTCGCTGCGCTTGGGACTAGGATCTGTTACGACCGCCACTGAGGGAGCATCAGGGTTAGTAAGGTCGATGCGGGCTGTTTCGGTATCGGTTAGCTGATCGGGTAGATTGCGCATGCGGTCAAGAGTGGCTAGCTGTTGCTCCATTTCTGGGCTGTAGGGACCAAGGTAGACCGTTCCTAAAGCGGTTTCTAAGACTAAGTTATTGGGATCGTGCCAATCGATCTCGCTAATGGCAACCGAACTGCTAGTGATGGTTTCGTAGATCTGGGGCCAGTAGCGCTGGTACTGAGGCTGGATACCGCGCAGCTGTAGGGTGGGCAGCTGCGGCGAAGCGCTACCAAGCCCAAAACTAGAAAGAGGCATCCAGGCCCCATGGGCGTCAAGAAACCCGGCCTGGAGGTATTGAGTATTGACGGTGCGATCGCCCTGGCTCACGGGTAGCACTACTGCCACAGGCACCCGTTCTTCTACGCGGACGTTGAGGCGCGGCGGCAGGAGCTGTCGAGATACCTCGGCGGTGATGATGGGACCGCGGTCGCGCAGCTGCCGCGCCACAATCTCTGGCTCCACCTTCATCAATGCCTGTGGATACTGAAGGGGTACCAGATTTTGCACGGCCTCATCACTGAGCAAGTGGTTGCCGCTGACGTTGATCTGAGCTGGGCTGTGGATCAGCCACACCGGCCGGGTGGCTCCCCAGAAAATCGCGGCTGTGAGGCCAGACAGCGCCCAAAAACGCCACAGAGCCTGGCTGATGGTGATGCGCCGCCGCCGCCGCAGACTCTGGCGGCGGTTCTTTAGTTCGTCACGAGAAAGGGAAGAAACGCGGGTCATGGCATTACAAAGGGCTTTACACGGCCCAGCGATCGGATCCTGCCATAAAGCGCGGGCTCAAAGAGCAAGTAGGGCTCTATCCCCGCAGGTTCTGGGCCTTGCTAATCCTGGCCGCCTCTAGGCTGATGCCGATTTTAGCGCCTGTAGCGACTGGCGCAACGCTTTTTCCCAACGACGAGCCAAATCGCTCTCGGTAAAAGGAATTCGGTAGGTTTGACCACTGGTAGTGGCCAGCGCCAGCTCAACCTTTCCCTTGGCAGGCTGAGCGTCATCTACAGGCTGGCCGTTGATCTCTAGCTGTACGCCACTAACAGTGTTTAGAGACAGTGTAGTAATCTCAATCGGTCCCTGACGGGTGGGGTATCCCCAGGTCAGATCATTACCCCGCTGCCCCAGCATGGCTTTGATGTCGTACTTGCTGCGATCAAACTCGTCAGCCCAGACTTCGTAGGCCTGCACTTTTTGAAATTCGTGCCAGCCAGCCCAGGCAAGGCCAACAAATATTGCCAGCAGGGGCAGCCACAGGAGTCCTCGTTCCATCAGGATTGTTTTGACCTCACAGCTCAATGGTTAGTAACGGCGCAGTCAGCTCAGAATAAACCTAGCCAGAGTCAGGTATGAGCTTGAATAGGCCTGTGCCCTAGCCCCGTCTGCCTCTCTGCAGCTGGCTTCTAACAGCGAGTCGCCATCTTTACTAATTGTAAAGTCTTGCAACGGCTGCCAACCGAATTTCCTGGTCCCGTGAAAAAGTAAGCCTAGGCAAGTGACTTGCCGACCCAATTAACTCTATGGAGGCTGGTACCTTGGCATTTCTACCCCTTTTAGCCGCAGTTCCCCACACGCCCACCTGGGGGCCCAAAGTGGCCATCGTGATGATTATCTGCAACATTTTGGCGATCGCTCTAGGCAAGCTCACTATTAAGTACCCTAGCGCACCGCCAGCGATGCCTTCCCCCAGTCTGTTTGGTGGCTTTGGCCTGCCTGCCGTACTGGGCACGGCGAGCCTTGGCCACCTGATCGGTGCAGGGGCCATTCTAGGTCTAGCCAACCTGGGCGTACTTTAGGGGTGTCTGGCTTAAGCTGAGCTTCGGGATGTCGATGGGACAGTCATGGGCATCCTAAAGACGTTAGACAGCCTTACCCAGCCTCAGGACAACAGGCTAGCTATGGCAGCCGGTCTGTCTGGTTATCCTAGCCTGATGGACAATCCAAGCAGGCACTAATTAACAACCGCTAGGGGCTCGTAAGCAGCGATCGCTAGAAAACGCGCAGGCATGTGCTGCCGCAAGGAGACCGTTAGCACGAAGACCAAGCCGCTAGTCCAGTGGCGTCTGAAGCTGTGTGGGAGATACAAGCCGCTGGGACGGCTGCTACTGCTGAGCGGCGCGAAATGGTGGCAAGCTAGCTAGCAGGTTTGGAAAACTGTCTAAATCGATAAGCTGCTGTGCCATAGGCAAAGGCGGCACCGCCGTAGAGGAAATAGAACCAGTGCCAGGGGATGACTCTAAGGGCAAACAGCGGCCCACGCTTCTGCCAAAAGAAGCGGTAAACTCGCTGGTTGATGACTAGCAGCCCAATCATTGTGGCGATCGCAACA
>JBARUP010000470.1:0-3441 GCA_049645805.1 Nodosilinea sp. | reverse complement strand
CTGTAGGTGTGCAGAGTCTCTGATCAAACTGATGTCTGATTGATGAATGCTGTTAGTAGGATGATTGTGAGGCATAGTTAAGCACAATAGCTGGTAGAGCTGGAGTTGGTAGTGTGGCCGTGCTACTTTACACAAAGGAGCTTCTATGGCTACTTAGAAGTCTATAACCTTAGTGATAGGCAGTGCATCACTTCAGTTAAACCTGCCTAAGGTTCAACTGGTTAAGCTGAGTGAATTTTCCATCGGGTTGATTAGGTGTAGGATTTGTCGGGTTCAACGGAGCTCACTTCCGACTCTTGCTGTTACGACCGTGGCGGCTTTTGCACATACCAGTGTTAAAACAGCGTCGGAGGTAGTGCTAGTCAACGACAGTCGTTGAGTGCTGTTCATGTGCTGTGAAAGGGGCGTTAGCTTTATGCTAGCTCGATCGCTGCCGGGGGTACATCTAAGAACTAACGTATCAAGAAACTGTGTCAAGACACCCTTCAACGGAGTCAAATGATTACGGAACTCGCTCTGGGCTAACGCTAGTCCAGGCGCAGCAGATCATCTATAACTTTCTGCTCGAAGTCGTCAAAATTTGGCGACCCGAGGACATCTTGGAAGAGTTTCGGCATCTTTTTATTCAACATACTGATTCGGTTAGCTCGCAAACGTTGCCGGCTCTCCACGTCATTTTGCTGGCTAACAACGAGCAAGAGTTCCGCAACACCATCAAGCGATGCTGCTACATTTTAGTCAATAACTGGGAGGTTGCTAGACAGTTTGATGCCATTCAGGCGCTGGTAGATATTTTTTCGGATCCAGTGCTTCAGCGTCGAACCCTATCACCAACGCTTAAGCGGCTGCGTGGCTGGCTGATTCAGTTTCTTCAAAGTGATGATTTCGAGGAACTGAGGCTGTTTGCAGCTCGCTATGCTGAGGAACGTACCCTTAACCGACCTGATCAATGGACTATCCGCTACACGCCTTATCTGCTAGTACCACAATACATCAATGAGGCCAATTCGATCGAACAACGTCAAGCGGCTCGGGCTCTCTCCCGACGTTTGAAGGATAAGTTCAAGCTTGATCTTGCTATGTATACGGCCTACAGCCAGTCTGGGCAAACTTACGGGCGCTCCGTAGCAAACCCAACCGTATTAGGAGACGGCGCTCTCCGGCTTGTTAAAGCCATTGTGGCAAAGCGAGGCGAGTTCAGCTACAAGAATCTAGCCCGCTTGTTCTCGAACCAGATTGAGGGCAGCAGCTACGGTGAATTCAAGCGCGGCCTGACGCGTTACCTGCTCTATACCGTCAGCGGCAACCCAATTTCGGCACAGATTCAGGAACAGCTAGACATTCGCTTGGTCGATCTTTATGCTGAGTGCGAGCCTCAGCCGCTGGATCCGTCACTGGTACTGCGTACCTGTAATCGAGTCGTTGACTACCTTATGACGGAGGACCAAGAACACCCTTCGCCTTTATTTTCCCTAGTGCTTTCCCAGGGGAACGCCCTAACGCTGACCATTGTTCTGCTCAAGGTCGTGCTGATTTCACGTCCCACACTACCCTACTTAGAAGCCAGAGTTGCGACCCTGATTCGTTACTACGAGCAATTTCCCCGTAGCGAATGTCAGTGGGTGATTAACTTTTTGGAGGTATTTCAGATTACCTTTGCTATCTATGGAGACAATATTGAGTACAACTTGGTTAAGGTAGATCCTCAGGAGGGTGAGTTCAAGGCTGAGTTTCTTCCAAAGCAGCAGAGCATGGAGGCCTTCAGAGTTTTTTCTCAGACGCTGAGCGATTCGCACTCAAATCTGCCAATCGCTAAAGAAGTGGAAATTGAGAAGTCACCGAATGAAGGCTTCGGGGCGGCTCACAATCTTGAGAATGAATAAGCGTTAGCCAGGCAAATTAGCAGTGCCCTGAGAGGATTGGGCGTACCATGTGCTTAGCGCAGTATGGTACACCACTTGCCAGGGGACTTCATGGCGACGTGCAGCAGCAGCACAGTCTTCATATTCTGGATGGGCGTTGAGAATGGATTGAGTTTGAGGATGGTAGGCCAGCTTGAGGTCAATATTTCCATAGGGGGTTTGAAGAGGATAAATCTGCCGGGGTAAAACCCACCGCTGCTGAGACTGGCGGCGAACCCCTAAGGTAGAAGTCTCAGAAAAGAGGATATCAGCGCACAGGTGTTCATCACTAGGACGGCAGATAGCGGTGATAAGCAGCCCTGGGCGCGATTTTTTCATGGCTACAGGTTGAGCAAAAACGTCTAGTACGCCAGCGCTAAGGAGGCGATCGTAGAGGTAGCCCACGGCCTGAGGAACTAGGTCGTCAACTTGGGTTTCAAGCAGAATGACGGTCTCTAGATTGTAGGGGATCTGTAGTAGAGCTGCTTCTGTTTTTGCCGTGTCGCTTGAAGATGTTGACTGAGGCAGCGCACCAGAGAATGATGTCGAATCAGAGTTAGAATCAGCTGACCCAATCCACAGGCGGAGGGCATTGGCAACGGCGAGCGCCTTGCCTCCAGCCCCTAATCCAGTGCGGCAGAGGGTCATAGCTGGGGGCTCGCCGAAGTGCTCAGCCAGAGTAGTAGCGATCGCGGCCCCAGTTGGGGTGATCAGTTCACCGTCAAGACCGTTGCTGTAGATGGGTACTCGGTGCTGCTCAAGCAGCTTAAGCACGGCAGGGGCTGGTACTGGCAACCAGCCGTGGGCTGCTTTGACTCGTCCTCGACCGGTGGGAAGCGGCGAACAGATTAGGGTATCGATGTTTAGATAGTCGAGCCCTAAGCAGGTACCTACAATGTCAACGATCGCATCGGTGGCACCCACCTCGTGAAAGTGCACCTGCTCAATGGCGATGCCGTGAACGGCGGCCTCGGCCTTAGCAAGGTTGCGGAACACGGCCAGGCTCCAGCTCTGGGCGCGATCGGGCAGGTCGGCCTGCTCAATAAGAGTCTCGATCGCAGTCAGGTTGCGACGGGCTACGCCAGGCTGCTCCTGATGCGACCCATCGCCGTGCCCATGACTATGTCCGTGACTGTGCCCGCGGTGTTCACGACTGTGGGAGGGCTCATGGGCCACAGTAGACGCCAGCGTCACATGGGCCTGAAGGGCGCGCAGTCCCTGGCGCAAGACAGGTGAAATCGAGAGAGTAAATTCGTCATTTAGCCCCAGGTGAGTGAGCTGTTCCTGTAGATAGTCGAGGGGCACGCCCGCGTCGACTAGGGCCGCTAGACACATATCGCCCGCAATACCGGTAGGGCAGTCAAGGTAAGCTATCGTTTTCAACAGAACATCAGAAACGGGGACAGGGGCAATGGCAACACTCTACAAGCTACATCCCGAGAACCCGCAGAGCCGAAAAATGGAAGCGATCGTCGGAGCGCTGCGGCAGGGAGCGGTGGCGCTTTACCCCACAGATACAGTCTACGCCATTGGCTGTGAC
>JBARUP010000469.1:0-13473 GCA_049645805.1 Nodosilinea sp. | reverse complement strand
GAGGCGATCGCGCGACGCCTTGGGAGCGGTTCCGTTCTCACCCTCTAGCGAGAGCTTCTCCATCTCCAGCTGCATCAGGCGGCGATCGATGCCCTCTAGCTCTTCGGGCTTAGAGGTGATCTCCATCTTGAGCTTGGCGGCGGCTTCGTCCACCAGGTCAATAGCCTTGTCGGGCAAAAAGCGATCGGCGATGTAGCGGTCTGAGAGTACGGCTGCCGCCACCAGGGCACTGTCGGCAATCTCAACGCCGTGGTACGACTCGTAGCGCTTTTTCAGCCCCCGCAGAATCGAAATGGTATCTTCGGCGCTGGGCTGGTCAACGTACACCTGCTGAAAGCGGCGCTCTAGGGCGGCGTCTTTTTCAATGTGCTTGCGGTACTCGTCGAGGGTGGTGGCCCCAATGCAGCGCAGCTCGCCGCGCGCCAGCATGGGCTTCAGCAGGTTGCTGGCATCCATAGTGCCCTGGCCCGCCCCGGCCCCCACGACAGTGTGCAGCTCGTCGATAAACAGCACCACCTGCCCGGCAGAGTCGGTGACTTCCTTGAGCACCAGCCGCAGCCGCTCCTCAAACTCGCCGCGAAATTTGGCTCCGGCAATTAGCCCGCCAATGTCTAGCGAGATCAGCGTGCGCCCTTTCAGCGACTCGGGCACTTCGCCATTAATAATGCGCTGGGCCAGGGCTTCTGCGATCGCGGTTTTGCCCACCCCTGGTTCACCAATGACCACCGGGTTATTCTTCGTGCGGCGCGACAGCACCTGAATCACGCGGCGAATCTCGTCGTCGCGGCCAATTACCGGGTCGAGCTTGCCGTCTCGGGCCATTTGGGTCAGGTCTATGCCGTACTTTTCTAGGGCGTCGTACTGCGATTCAGGATTTTGATCGACTACCTTTTGGCTGCCCCGAACCGCCTGCACCGCCGCCATCAGCTCAGGGCCTTCGACGTTGAAGCCGCGCAGCAGCCGACGTCCCACGCGCTCGTCTTCCTGAAAGCCCAGCAGCAGGTGCTCAACCGAAACGAACTTGTCCTTGAGGGTTTGCCGCGCCGCCTCGGCCTGGTCGAGCATGCGATCGAGGCTCTGGCCCAGGTAGAGATTGCTGTCGAGGCCGGGACGCACTCGCGCCTGACGTTTGGCAAAAGTTTCTAACTCGTCGAGAATCAGGTCGCAGTCGAGGCTAGCCTTTTCAAGAATTTTGTGGGCCAGCCCGTCTTCTTCCTGGTCGAGCAGGGCAATCATGACGTGCTCAACCTCCATATACTGGTGCTTGCAGCGGCGAGCCACGTCCTGAGCTTCCACAATGGCGTCCCAGGCTTTAGCGGTAAACTTGTCGGGGTCGGTTGGCTGCATAGTCTCCGTGGGCAGGCAGGCGCGAGCTTTGCTTTTTGTAACGGTTGGACGTTCAGTATATCAGCTGGCCGCTGGGGCTGAGGCTGGCGATCGATGGCGGATAACCGCTGGGTTAAAGCATAGGTCAGATGTAGTGCTTGAACTATTCAGAGCCTCTGCTAAACTCATCAGCGCTCAGCTACTCACTAGCATGCCGATCAGCAGGCCAGCTGCGGCACTGCCGCCAACGTACAGTAATTGGCGGGATTTTGATATACGCAGGTCTATCAGCAACTCGTAGGCCGTCATTCCACGCCATAAAGCCAGCAGCCCTAGCCCCAGCAGTAGCACCAGGTGAGAGGTATCTAACTTCAGTACGATGCCGCCGCCCCCGTAGGCGTTGCTGCCGTCGAATAGCCAAATGGCGCTGTGCATTGCCAAGAAGGCTAGCCCGCTAAACCAGGCGGTATTTTTAAGGGTTTGGCCCCAGCCCCAGCCTAGAATGCTGCCGCAAATTGCCAGAGCTACTCCAACGCCCAGCACCACCGGCAAGAAAAATATGAGAACCCCTGCCGACAGCCCCAGCGAGGCTACCACTGCGATCGCGCCCAGCATAGGCATAAACCATACCAGTTCCTCTTGCAATCCGAGCATGACGGGTAGCAGCGTCAACAGCCAAAACCCTAGCCATACCTGCTGAGATCCCAGAATTACGCCGTAGAACACATGGCCAATTCCCAAAAAGGCTAGGGAGATCCAAAGCTCCTGCTGGTTCCCTGGACTAGTTACAGGCGGTGAGTCAGCCAGTTTTGGGGTTTGCACGGAAGCAACGGCTGGTGACGGCGCTACCTCATTGGCCATCAAAGAAACAGCCGCCGGTTCTGGATCGAGGTCATCTATCAGCGCTTGGGGAAGGCAAGCCCCCCGGACATCGGCATCGCGAATTTGCTCTAGCTCGATCTGGGCCTCACTCAAGTTGGCCCGACGCAGGTTGGCATCAGCTAAATTAGCTCCAGACAAGTTAGCTCCAGACAAATCTGCTCTAAACAGGTTGGCCTCAGCTAAACTAGCCCCTGTCAGATTAGCCCCCGCTAGGTTGGCCCGATAAAGATTGATACCCGACAACTCAGCGTGAGTAAGGTCGGCCTGCCGCAGGTCGGCCCAGCTAAAATCTCGCTTGCCCTCGCTATAGCGCTTCAGTAGGGTGATGTTATCCATAGCTCTGCGCTCAACTGAGGTCTGGGCTCAAGTCTTATGAGCATAATCCACTGTACCGACATCCGGGTCTTCACACCTGCTCACTGTGCCTTCGACCTCGTTAACGCCTCTTCTAATAGCGAATACGCGGGTCAATATAGGCATTCAAAATATCGATCGCGATGCTGATCACCGCCACAATCATGGCGAAAAACACCATCAGCCCCTGCACCACCGGATAGTCGCGCTGAGAAATTGCCTCGTAGAGCCGGTTTGCCAGCCCTGGCCACGAGAACGTTACCTCTGTCAGCACCGCGCCTCCCAGCATCGCCGCAAAGGTCAGCCCTAGGATGGTAATCACCGGAATCATGGCGTTTCTGAGGGCGTGCACCAGCACAATGCGCCGCTCTGGAATACCCCGGGCACGCGCCGCTTCCACATAGTCTGCCGCCAGGGTTTGCTTCAAGTTGACCCGCACCATACGCTCGAACACGCCGCTGATCAGAATTCCTAACGTGAGGCTGGGCAGGGCCAGGTAGTAAAGGGTGGTAAAAAACGCGCCTAGATCCAGCGAGAGCAGGCTGTCGAGCAGGTATAGCCCCGTCGGCCCCGCCGGAGGCGTTGCCCGCAGCGGGTAGCGAGTTCCAATTGGGAACCAGCGCAGCTGCACCGCAAAAATGAGCTGCAAAATCATTCCAAACCAGTACATCGGAATCGCGTAGGTAATGATGCCAAACAGCCGCCCGCCCGCGTCCAGCGGCGAGTTGGGCCGCGAGGCCGCCAGCGCCCCAACGCTCACCCCCACCACCGTAGCCACAATCATGCCGCACACCGTCAGCTCCACCGTGGCCGGAAAGTGGGCCTGAATAATTTGCCACACCGTTTGCCCCTGGGTCGCTAGCGAAGACCCTAGATCCAGGCGCAGCAGATTGCCTAAATAATTCAGGTACTGAACAAAGAGGGGCTGGTCTAGCCCCAGCTGCACCCGCATCGCATCCTTCGCTGCCTCCGGTGCCCTAGCCCCCAGCAGCGCATCTACTGGGTCGCCCGGCGTGGCCCGCAGCAGCAAGAACACCACCGTGGTGATGGTCAAAATCATCAGCGGGGCCATCATTAGCCGAGTGAAGATGTAGTAGCGCAGCGCGGCAGAGCGAGAAGACATCGGCTCAGTCTCGCTCGATTTGCCAGAGCAAAAACTGCTGGGTGGGCTCGACGGCAACGCCCTCAACTCCCTCCTGGGCAAAGACATAGTCTTTGTTTTGCCACAGGGGGATATAGGGCACGTCGTCTGCCATCATCTGCTGAAGGTCGGTGATTACCCGATCGCGGGCAGCAGGGTCTTGCTCGGCCTGCTGCTGGGCGACTAGCTCGTTGGCTTTGGGGCTGTAGTAAAAGGAGCCGTTGGCCTGGGAAGGGCCTTCTTCGCAGAGGTTGTTGCTGCCCGTGGCGCAGCTCAAAAAGGGCTGAATAAAGGTGTCGGGGTCGTAATAGTCGGGGTACCAGTTAGCCAGAATGATGGGGTAGATGCCCTGACCCACGTTCTCCCACAGGGTGGCCCCTTCGGTATTTTCCACCTTTACCGTGACTAGACCGGGCAGGCCCGCCTCAATGGACTCCTTGAGAGTGTTGGCCACAATGCTGCGAATCGTGGAGGCCGAGGGGTACCAGATCTCGACGGTGAGCGGGTTAGATTCAGAGAAACCGGCTTCGGTAAGCAGGGTTTCGGCTTTGTCAAAGTCGCCATCGCCGTAGGCATCTTTGAACACAGGCTCGGCAATGTCAAAGCTGGCGGGGATGAGGCTGTAGAGGGGTTCGGCCTGCCCCTGAAAAACGCGCTCGTTGAGCAGCGGGCGATCGACCATAGCCGCGATCGCCTGGCGCACCCGCACATCGTTCAGCGGCTCGATCTTTTGGTTCAGCGCCATGTAGTTGATTACGTTGGTGCCCGCCTCGATCACCTCCCAGCCGCCGGAGTCTGCTTCGCGCTCTAGCGCCGCCACCTGCTCAGGGTCGAGGGTTTGGTAGGCCACATCTAGCCCGCCAGTTTTAAAGGTGTTGTAGAGGTTGGCGGGGCTGGTAAAGATCTGAATATCGATGCCCTGGTTGGCGGGGGCATCGCCCCAGTAGTCTTCGTTGGCGTCGAGCTTAATCGAGTCGCTGGTAAAGGATGCCAGCTTATAGGGGCCGGTGCCCACAAAGCTATCGGGCTTGAAACTGCCGGTGCCAATCTCGTAGCTCTCGGGCGATACCGGAGTGACTCCTGAAAAACTGAGCAGCGCTGGCAGTGCCGCAAAGGGAGCCTTGAGAGTGAGCGTCAGCTCGTGCTCGCCCGTGGCTTCGGCGGCGGCAATCTTGTCCGAGAGCAGGTAGGCGGGTCGGCCACCGTTTTCCATAAATCGCTGAATCGAGAACACCATCACTTCGGCAGTGAAGGGCGTGCCGTCGTGGAGCGTGACATCGTCCCGTAGGGGAATGGTGTAGGTTAACCCATCGTCGCTGACGGTGGGGATCTCGGTGGCCAGCTGGGGTGCCAGGTCGGTGGTACCAGGATCGTAGGTGTAGAGGCGATCGCCCAGGTTGTAGAGCAAAATACCGGGGAATGTCTCGTAGGCGTCGGCGGGGTCGAGGGTGCGGGCCGTGAGCGTAGTGCCCATGGTGATACGGCTCTCTACCGCTGACTCTGGTGCCTCAGCGGCAGGCTCGCTGCCCGCGCAGCCGATCGCGATCGCCGCGCACAGCCCAAACAGCCCGACCAGCTGGGCCAATCGTCGACGTCGACGATTGGCCCAGAAGCGCTGATTCCTAAACCACGACACCAAAAAAGTCATTCCGTTTATCACGTTTTATCTAACTTGCCAACATTGGGATAGTTGTATCACCCTTTGGGGTCGAGGGGGAGTGAGGTGATGGTAGTTAAGTGAATTAGGCTACTCGCTTAACCGCCCACTGGCTCTTCAGCGCCCTGGGTAAATCGCCGCCATAGCGCATCGGTCACCAGGTGCGACAGCAGCCCCAGGGGGCCAGCAAACAGGCACAGGACTAAAGAATGGCGGGTAAAGACGCCGCTTTCCTGACCTTGCCAATAGATCCAGCGACCTACAAACAGGTCAAAGGCGAGAAAGTGCACCCAGCCGGTCGCCGTAACGTGGGGGTTGGCAAACAGAGCCGCTAGGTCGCTAAGGCTGAGGTTGGGGTCGGAAAGAGCCTCAATGCCCTGCACATTACTAAAGCTGGTGATAAAGAAAAATAGATACAGTCCGGCTAGGGCAGCAAAGGGCAGCAGCGAACCCATGACGGTGCGGGTGAGTTTGGCGTTTGGCACTAGCACCATCAGCGTCCAGAAGGGCAGCACAAAGAGGTTGGCACCGCTAAACAGCAGGTCTAGCAAAGAGGCATCGACGGTCATAGGAGACGTAGTTGGTGATCTAAAAGTCTTTTCCTAGTGTAGGGAGTTTCGCCACGCAGCGAAGCGAAACCTAATCTAGTGCAGCGTCAGGACTAAAATAGGGGGTCTTGTAGGTCGGGTGCAGCGGAGCGAAGCCCAATATTAGTCAGCCTTGTTGGGTTCTGCTAGCGCGCCACCCAACCTATAAATTTAGGCTTGGCAAACCACTGGGCGCTATCTGGGCGCTCAATCTGCCAAGGGCTCGGTAGAGCCAGGTCTAGCTCATCCGACAGCTAGTGATTCGGGCGATCGCGCTGGCTGTAGCGCAGCACGTCGCCTGCGTCGGGGCGAATGATTAGACCATTTTCAGGAATATCGATGGCGTGGCCCCAGCTGATGCGCTCTAGGTAGCCGAGCAGGTGCAGGCGATCGATCGCCTGCTGGGCGTCGTCGGGGCGACCGACGAGGTAGTGGCGCAGGCGGCGGTGGCGCAACACCGCGATCGGTCTGAGCAGCAGAGCCAGGGCCGCCTCGGTTGCCGGGGGCGGCAAAAACGATTGAGTTTGCAGCATTTCAAAAATTCCTCAACAGCAAATTGTCAGGTGAGCACAGCCCATTAACCAGGGATCGCAGCAAACCGTAGGGTGGGCATTGCCAGCCCTGTCAAGGTAGTCAAGCTATTCCCGAAACGCTCTTAGGCTAAGAGACTCCGGCCATAACCACCAGGGCGCTCACTCCCTGGCTATCCCAGTCTGCTAAAGCAGACTGGGATAGCCAGCCACTAATCCTCTTCAGAGGATTTCGGCTTTGAGCCTTGGACTTTGAGTCCTTGGCTCAGCGGTCAATCCAAGGGATCGACCCCTAAATCTGCCCCACCCTGTCAAGGCGGCAGCCCACGGGCAGCAAAAACTGGCCGCCGCGATCGCAGATGGCAAAAGAACATGATCGGTAACGGTAGAATGGGGCACGACAACAGGAACTGTCCCCATAGGTAGGGGTGGTGCTGCCATCGACTTATATACGCCATTATGACGTGCCAATCATCAATACGTCAATATGGCGTGTCACTTTTGCCAAATGAAAAAAGATCGGCGTCCCCAAGAAAGTGATTCCCCCATTGAAGAACTCAGGATTCAGCGAACGAATCTGTCCCAGGCTGAGTTCGCTGTTCACTGTGGGATTCCGCTGCGGACGTATCAGCGCTGGATCGCCGGGGCAACTGAGGCGAAGCTAACGCCCCAGCAGTGGAAAGCCCTAATGAGTGTTTTGAACATTCAGTCGGTCGATGAAATCCCCAACGATTTTGCTGGCAGCGAAGGGTTGGCTTTGTAGGCTAGGCAAAGCGTTTCTTTCAAGGTGGCTGTTTGAGGCGGGGTTGGATGGTGGGCGGTGCCCACCCTACGGACTGTTTTTAAGACGTTTTGGCAAAAAGACTCGGCGTTCCGAGAAAATAACTCGGCAGGTGAAGCAGATCGCTGGGCATTCCGAGAAAATAACTCGGAAGGTGGAGCAGATCGCTGGGCGTTCCGAGAAAAGTGCTCGGTGTTTCGAGAAAATTACTCGACACTCGGAGAAAAGCGCTCGGAATCTCGCCCTCTGGGGCTGAAGACAGAGGTTAGGACTGACGAAACCCACCCCGCAACGCTGCCTTAGCCAGCTCGGCCCCCAATGCCCAGTATTTTTATCTCCTACCGCATCAGCGACAGCGCTGATATTACCGGGCGCATTCGCGAACGACTGGCAGAGCACTTTGGGGCTGAGCAAATTTTTCGCGATGTGCAGTCTATCCCTAACCGAGATCGTTAACTTTGCCCTTGTCTACCTAAACCTAACCCCGCCGGATGGCTTAGACCTGCCCAACCAGGTGGCCTATATCTGGAATAACTGGCCTAAATCAGCAAACTCTGTAGGGGCGCATGGCGGTGCGCCCGGTGCAACATCTGCGCCAACGACTGACCTCCCAAATCCGCAACCTGATGAGAATGGGGAGCCGGGTGCGCTAGACCCTGCATTGGGCGCACAACCGTGCGCCCCTACGAATGCCATACTGGTGATTTTTGACGATGTTACCGGCCCTAACGAAACCGATGCCTATCGTGCTATTAAACCCTACCTGCCGCCACCCGAATCTCGCTTTCGGGTGCTGCTGACTACCCGCCTGCAGCTAGGGGCGTCGATTCAGCCATTTCCGATTGATGTGCTGAGCCCAGAGGCATCGCTAGCACTGCTGACCTCGCTGATTGGTGTCGAACGCGTAGACCAAGAACTCGACATCGCTAATGCTCTGTGCGAGTGGCTGGGCTATCTACCCTTAGGTTTAGAGCTGGTGGGGCGCTTCTTGGCCCGCAAGCCAACCTGGTCGCTGGCCAAAATGCAGCAGCGGCTCAACGACAAGAGCCTGGTGGCCAAAGCCCTCTGCCAAGCCCAGCCCGATATGACCGCCGCCCACGAAAGCCTTGCCGCCGCCTTTGAGCTGAGCTGGCAAGACCTAGAAGAATCCGTGCAGGAGCTAGCCTATCGGCTGAGTCTATTTGCCCTGGCCCCAATTACGTGGCAGTGGATAGAGAACTGGTACGAGGGCACCGACGCTGACGAACTGGAAGACTGGCGCGACGAGGGGCTGGTCAACCGCAGCCTTTTGAACATAGATGGCGACAACGACACGGTGCAGCTGCACCAGATCATTCGAGAATTTTTTCGTGCCAAGCTGAGGCTGTGGCCAAAAAGCGATGGGCTAAAGCAGGACTACGGCCAAAGCATGGTGCAGGTGGCCCAGCAGATACCCCAAACCCCAAACCGCGGCCAGATTGTGGCGGTAACCTCGGTGATACCCAACCTGGCAGAGGCGGCGACCACCTGGCAAGCGTGGCTAGCCAATGAATCGTTAATTGAGCCCTTTGTGGGGCTAGGGCGGTTTTATAAGGGGCAAGGGGCCTACGGGCAGGCAGAACCTTGGTACTTAGATGGCCTTGCGGTAATGCGCAATCGCCTCGGCGAGGCACATCCCGATGTCGCCACCAGCCTCAACAATCTCGCGGGTCTATACCAGGCGCAGGGGCGCTATGGCGAGGCGAACCGCTGTATCTGGAGGCGCTGGCGATTGTTTATCAACGGCTGGGAGAAAATCATCCCAATACGCAAACTATTCTTGGTAACTTTTTCGGCCTCCTGCAAGCAGTTGTTGCCGCTGGGCAAGCCCCCATTCTCTCCGACCACCCCCTCACCCAAAACCTGTTACGCCAGCTTCAAGAGCAACCTCCTACCCTGTAAGACCAGAAACCCGGTTTCTTTGCCCCCAGCCCAGCCCCCGCACCCTGTCCAAGAAACTCGGCTTCTCTCCCCGCCAACATCCCCTCCCGCGTAGGGTGCCGTCGCGGCCCCACCATCCCTAGCCCCCCACAAACCCCTCCGCTGGCCGCACCGCACCGCCCACCCATATCGAGTTTCCCCGTAACGCAAGCGGTGCATCCAGGCGATCGCCACCAGCCATACCTTGGTGCATTGCTGCGCGAATGCACCCTACGCTAGAGAAGGTCTCTGGGTATTGGCCCAGAAACCCGGTTTCTTCCTCCGCAAGCTCTGTAGCTGTCGCGGCCCTACCATCCCTAACCCCCCACAAGCCCCTCCGCTAGCACCGCACCGCCCACCCATATCGAGTTTTGCCGTGACGCAAACGGTGCATCCAGGCGATCGCCACTAACCCCTGTTGCATAGCGACGAGGCAACCTACGTTAGGGAAGGTCTTAAGAACATCATCAACCCGCTGTGCAAATTCTTGTTGATTACCAAGGCCGCCAGATTCGGTTAACTGACGAAAGGTTAGCTCATATTCTTGAGCACCCTGAAATGGCTAGTATGGAAGCAGCGATTCAGGAGGCTCTCTCTAACCCAGAGGTCGTCAGGGTCTCCAACACCGATGGCGCTGTCCACCTCTACTATCGCTATCGCGAAGGCGCTATTGTTGGCGACAAATGGCTCTGCGTTGTCGTGAAGTATTTAGACAACGATGCCTTTATTATCACCGCCTATTTGACAGACAAACCCAAGCAGGGAGAGCAACTATGGCCCAGTCTGTAAAAATCTGGTTTGACCCCGAAGCCGACTTTCTCGAAGTGCTCTTCTCAGATGCCCCCGGCTATCTGCGCGAAACCGACAACGACGCCATCATGGAACGGGTAGATGACCAGGGCAACATCCTAGGTTTTTCTGTACTCAGCGTCAGCGAACTCTCCAAAGAAAACCCCCTCTATGCCCAGTTAATAGCACCCAATGCGGCTTAGTGTAAGCGGCCTCCAAGTGGTGCTCAGGCTTGCTCATAGAGCACCTTGCTCTCGGTGATAAGTAGGAAGACCCAATCAAATATAAGACCGTGTAGGTTGCGGTTGAGGGACGAAACCCAACGCCCGCATGGGTTGCGCTACCGCTAACCCATCCTACGTTTGAATTAGCCCAGCTACTTACTACCATCTACGTAGCGCCAGAGTGATACATCCAGCCGCTCTTTTTCTCGGGTACAACTATGGAAACCATTGCTATTCAAGTCGATCAAGATGTCGCCAAAGCCTACCGCGAAGCAGCCCCCGCTGAGCAGCTCAAGATTCAGCAGCTTCTCAATAGCTGGCTCAAGCAAACTATGAAGCGCCGCCCCCTCGATGACATTATTCGCGACATGCAAGCCCAAGCCCAGGCCAGCGGGCTAACCCCCGCCATCCTCAGCGACATTCTGGCAGATAGCTGATCTGAGAGTTGTAGTAGACACCAACATCCTGGTCAGCGGCATTTTGATCGCAGCATCGGTGCCAGACTTGGCCATTCAGAAGGCCAGAGAACTAGGCATTTTGCTATTTTCTGACACCACCTTTAGAGAATTGAGCCAGGTCATTTTTCGCCCCAAGTTTGACAGATACGTCTCTATTGAGATCCGAGCTGAGTTCATTGCTCGGCTCAACGAAGCGTCTGAACAGGTCAATATTCGAGAAAAAATCGCTATCTGCCGTGACCCAAAGGATGATCAGTTCCTTGAAATGGCCACAAATGGCAATGCAGACTGGCTGATCACAGGCGATCAAGACCTGCTGGTGCTGCAATCATGGCGACGGCAGCGGCCTCGATGCTATGGTTGCCGATTTGGGCGAGCGCTTTGAGCGCCAGCCTCGCAAAAAAGCCCCCGCCCTGTAGGGTCAGCATCATGCCGCCGCCAGCGATCGAGCAGCCTGGATATTGGCGGTGGGCGATTGCACCAATGCTGATACTCGAATCAGTGCGGATGGGCGAATGCCATTCTCCTCTACAGGTTCGCTTTTTGTCGCATTCGGGGTTGGGCGGTTCGGATTGGGTGTAATACCAAATCCTATTTGCATACCCCCAACTGGTAGGGGCATTGCAGTGCAATGCCCCTACGAGGTTCCTGGTTTGAATCGGGTTTTTGAAGGGTAAGCGGGTGTGGTTTGCAGGCAGACGACCCGGAGGGCTGAGCGGGCGGCGGGTAACTTCCGCTGGCGGGGCTACTATACTAGTCTGATCCGTTAAAGCTCGGTGGCACCAAAAGGCCTCCTCGGTCGGCTAGCCCTCTTACCTACCCATCTACTCCCTTCCCCGCTATGACCCCCCAACTAACCCAGTTCGGCGTGCAGATGTCTCAGCTGACGGGCGTGCGCGCCATCATGAAAGACATTGTTGAGACACTGCGGGCGGGGCAGGGACAGTCGTTCATTAATTTGAGCGCGGGCAACCCGGTGATTTTGCCTGAAATTGAGCAGCTCTGGCGCGACTGCACCCAGGAGCTGCTGGCCAGTTCTGAGTACGGCAATGTGGTCTGCCGCTACGGCACCAGCCAGGGCTACGAGCCGCTGGTAGCGGCCATTAAGGATGACTTTAACCAGCGCTACGGACTAGCGCTGAGCGATCGCCATATTCTAATCACCCCCGGTAGTCAGGCGCTGTACTTTCTAGCCGCCAATGCCCTAGGCGGCTACCAGGCCACCGGGCGCATAAAAGACATCGTGCTGCCCCTCAGCCCCGACTACACCGGCTACGGCGGCATTTCCTTAGTGCCCGAAGCGGTGCGGGCCTGTCGTCCTGCGATCGACGCAGACGAGGCCGCCCACCGGTTCCGCTATCGGCCTGACTTTAGCCAGCTGGTCATCAATGAGAATACGGGGTTTGTGCTGTTTTCGCGGCCCTGCAACCCCTCGGGCAACGTGCTCAGCACCGAGGATGTAGAGCACATCGCCAGGCTGGCGGCGGCTCACAGCGTGCCGGTGCTAGTCGATTCGGCCTACGCGCCCCCCTACCCCGCCCTCAACTTTACCGATATGGAGCCGGTGTTTGGCGACAACATTCTGCACTGCATGAGCCTGTCCAAGGCAGGGCTACCCGGCGAGCGGCTGGGAGTGGCGATCGGCGATCCGGCCCTGATCGAGGTGCTGGAGTGCTTTCAGACTAACTTCTGCATTCACTCGTCGCGCTACGGCCAGGCGATCGCGGCTCGGGCGATCGCCTCGGGTGAGCTAGCCCGCCTGTCTGACCAGGTGATTCGCCCCTACTACCAGGACAAGTTTGCGGTGCTGGAGGCGGCCCTTGACCGCGCTATGCCAAGTGATCTGCCCTGGTACCTGCACCAGGGCGAGGGGGCAATCTTCGCCTGGCTGTGGTTTGATCAGCTGCCCGTGACCGATCAAGATCTCTATCAGCAGCTCAAGCAGCGGGGCGTCATTGTTGTGCCCGGTAGCCCCTTCTTCCCTGGCCTGCGCGAAGACTGGCCTCACACTCGCCAGTGCCTGCGCCTGAGCCTGACCGCCAGCCGTGAAGACCTAGCGGCGGCGGCGGTCCGTTTGGGCGCGCTGGTGGCCGAGGTCTACTCTGCGGCGGCGGTAACAGCATGACCACCCCTGCTAACGACGACTGGGTTGAAATTGGCCGCATCGTCGCCCCTCAGGGGGTCAAAGGCGAGGTGCGGGTGTACCCCAGCAGCGACTTCCCCGAGCGGTTTTTAGAACCGGGTAATCGCTGGCTAAAGCGCCCCCGCAGCCTAACGCCAGAGCAGGTAGAGCTGGTGCGGGGGCGCTACATCAGCGGTAAAGGGCTTTACGTGGTGCAGATAGCCGGGGTCAACAGCCGCGAGGAGGCCGAGGCGCTGCGCGATGCGGTTTTGCTGGTGGAGGCGGGCGATCGCCCCCGCCTGGAGCCTGAGGAGTTTTACGTGGCTGACCTAGTGGGGCTACGCGTCATTGTGCAGGCCACCGGAGCTGAGATCGGCACGGTCACCGATATTTTTACCGCCGGTAACGACCTTTTAGAGGTGACCTACTCGTCTCCGGCAGTCGAGAGTTCTCCCCCGTCAAAGCCTCGCACCGTGCTAGTACCCTTCGTCAACGCTATTGTGCCGGTGGTCAATTTAGCCGAGGGCTACGTCGAAGTTGATCCGCCAGCAGGACTTTTGGACCCTTAACCTTTATGATTCTCTTGCTCTCTCTCTGTGGAGCAGACATAAGTCTCTAGTGGGAGTCGCGATTTTTAACTTATCTGTAATTTAATAGTCCAGGACTAATAGTCCAAGACTGATC
>JBARUP010000468.1:0-3128 GCA_049645805.1 Nodosilinea sp. | reverse complement strand
AACCACCACATGGATATGAATGAAGTTATTGAGAAAGCCAGCCAAGTCAACGAAGCGCGGTCAAACTTGAAAACAGCCGAGGCCGTTATTAACACTGGTGCAGCGGCTGGTGCTGCCGTGAGCGCGGCGACTAGTCTAACTGTAGCAGCAACTTCGGGAGCCGGAATCACTTCTGGTTTAGCAGCAGCAGGTAGTGTAATTGGCGGTGGCATGGCCGCAGGCCCAGCTGTGTTAGCCGCAGGTCCGGCCTATGCAGGTGCAAAGATCATCAACAACACACTCTTCAGAGATAAGCCAGATCTAGACGACCAGGAACGAGGCGCTCGTTCGATAGCTCGCAAAGCAACCGGGCTTGGTGCGGCGGCTGGTATAGCTGGAGCAGGCGCTGCCACCGTTGCAGGCGGCGCTTCAGGTGCTGCAATTATGAGTACGCTAGCTGGTATTGGGGGTGTAGTGGGCGGTGGCGCGATTGCTGGTACGGCAGTAGTCGCTATGGCTCCAGTGGCAGCAGCAGGTGCTCTGGGCTATGGAATTTACAAAGTTTTTGGAGGAAAAAGATAAGACGTCCCCGGCAGATGTAGCAATTTTAGTGAACGCCTAAAGTAGGGCAGGCATGCTGCATACATAGACAACATGCTTGCCCTAAAAGTTTTTGTTATTCACGCGGGACTGCATGGTTTAATACTGAATCCTGGCTGTATATCCCCAATTGTTAGTAGGTGCATAGCATGCTATGCACCTATGGGGTTTACTAAAGATGAATCGGGGTCTTCGAAGTCGGATTTGATATACAGCGGTTCCTGGGTAGGTGAGGTACAGATTCAGATTTGAGATTCTTTCGTGGCAAGGGTTTCATAGCTTGCGCTGTACCTTGTGGGATCAAGAAACGCTGTAAGATCAGTCTTTAAGAATCGTTTGAAATCAAGTTTTCACTGTTTCTTTTCAAGTGCGATCGCACTCCCAACCCGCTCCGGCTGAGCTCTTCGGCGCTAGCACTCACTAAATCACCTGCACATCGGCCTAGCGGCAATAGACATACGCAGCGCAGATACTTACGATCGACAGTAACAACTCTAAAATTCATGCCCGATGCCCTCCACACTGAATGAACCCCTTTCCCTCGAAATTTTTGAACAAATCAAAAGCAAAGCAGGCGCTCCCTTTGACAACACCCACCGAGCTGTGCTGACGCTGGCTGGAGCGACCTACGTTCAAGGGTTTGTGGTTTTGAATAACGGGCAGTATGAGCCTATTGAACACGCCTGGATTGAGCTGGGTGAAGATATTATCGACCCGACGCTACCGCATATAAATAAGGCCCGACAAGAAATCTATTACTTTCCCGCCCAAAGCCTCAGCATCAAGGCACTAAAAGCTTCTATTAAAGAGGCCCAGGAAGATTACCCAGACGATCCACCGCTGCCGATTTACGGTGCTCCGCCCTACGAATATTACGGTGACGTGATGCTAGGGGGAAATGACTACGTGAATGCCTACCAAGCAGCTGAATTAAAGAGCAGAGAACTTAAGGCAGCTAGAGCGGAACGCAAATCAAACCCCTGATGTTGTCAAATTCTTTGGGGATGCCGGAGGCCAATAGCGATCAAGCCGAGTGCTGAGAATTGATGAGGCGCTAGCTAGGGCAGATCGCGATCGCGCTCTCAACGAAGCTGAGCACCGAGCCTTCCGCGAGACCTGCCAAACCCGCTGGCAGAAACGCGGTTATGGCACTGCGATCGCCCTAGCCGAAGCGGCCCGACACATAGTCGCGGGTGAATTGCTCGCGGGGATTGCTGAATATCACCTCAGTCTGGTCATACTCCACCAGGTAGCCCACTTTGCCGCCCTGGTCAGTAGCTTCAGCATTGTAGAAGGCTGTGCGGTCAGACACCCGCGATGCCTGCTGCATATTGTGAGTAACGATGATGATGGTGTAGTCCTCCTTGAGCTGCTTCATGGTTTCCTCTACCTTCATCGTTGAGATCGGGTCGAGGGCCGAGCAGGGCTCATCCATTAAAATAACGTCGGGCTGAATGGCGATCGCGCGGGCAATGCACAGGCGCTGCTGCTGCCCCCCAGATAGGGAAAGGCCGCTCTGCTTGAGCTTGTCTTTAACCTCGTCCCAAACGGCGGCCTTGCGCAGAGAATTTTCTACTAGCTCATCCATATCGCCCTTATAGCCGTTGATGCGGGCACCCCAGGCGATATTTTCGTAGATTGACTTAGGGAAAGGGTTAGCCTTTTGAAAGACCATGCCAATTCTGCGACGCAGCTCTACCGCATCTACCTTGTCGGCGTAGATGTCGCTGCCGTCGAACGTGATCTTGCCCTCCACTCGGCAAGAGGCAATCAGGTCGTTCATGCGGTTGAAGCAGCGCAGTACCGTGCTTTTGCCACAGCCGGAGGGGCCAATAAACGCTACGACCTGATTCCGGGGAATATCTAAGTCAACGTCGCGAACAGCTAAATTAGAGCCGTAATAGACATTGAGGCTTTGAGCCCTAAGGGCAACGTTTGAGGAGGCTGGGGCGTAGGTAGTTGACATCGTGAAACCAGTGTTGCGCTACAGTCGGAGCGAAAACTCTCACTCTAACTATCGCAGGGTCGGCAGATTTTGGGGTTAAGGAAAGGCTAAGGGGTAGGCTAGGTATTGATTGACTATTCTATAAAGCATCGCTAAGCCTCAGGCACTAAGCCATGCCTCTTGAACCTACCCCTACATCTACTCCAGGCTACCAGATGAGATTTCTTAAGGGGTCAGAAAGCTGTTTGAGCTCACGGGCTAGCCCGCAACTCCAACCAGACAGGACTGTGTCTAAAGCTCTGCTTTTTTATCCGTAAGCGTGTAGCACAGCAGATATTTCATAGCTAGTCTGGGCAATTTGCTCTAGGGGCAATTTACTCTAGAAAGGTAGAGTATTTTGCTTAATTTAACGTTCCCGCCCACTACAGTGCCAAAACTCCTTATCTGTCCTCTTTTGGGCCGTTTACTTAGGCCTTTTTCTCTCAGTACGATACTGAGGGCGGTCTTTGTACTGCAAGCTATCTGTGCGGTAGGGCTACTAGTCTTTTTGAGCTTCTATCTTGACCACTGGCCGGTAGCGCTTCTGTGTGTGGTGATCCTGGGT
>JBARUP010000467.1:0-3530 GCA_049645805.1 Nodosilinea sp. | reverse complement strand
GGCAAGGATCACTCAGCAACTCTATTAAGGGAGCCACCGCTCGACCGTCTTCTACTTCGCAAAAGGCCCGCGCCGCCAGCATGCGCTGCTGCGGGTCACTAGCCGTCAGCAGGGGCAGCATGACCTCAGGGTCGTAGGCAGGAGTCTGCTCCTCTTCTACGGGACCAAGGGCGTCAAGGGGGTCGGCAAACTCTAGATCGGGAGTTAGAGTGGTGAGGTCGTCGTCGTACATAGGGTTACTTTATCCGGTTGTGCCGCACTTTTGGCGGTAGTGGAAAGGCCCTGCAAACTTTCGTTAAGCAATGCCTAGGGCCGGGTTCCCTAGGGCTCGACGACCCGATAAGGACGGTCCATAAGTAAGTTATCCTAGACCGCTGGCCAAAGTCTTAGCTGCGTGCTGCATACCTACTGTCGGACGCTGATAAAGAGTATCCTCCTCTGAAGCGGCGAAAAACTCAATCTGAAACGGTGCTGCGATCGCAAACTTCCGAAGACTATCCGTAGATTTTTCTGGTTTAGCCCAGCGATCGCTAAGCTGAGCGCAGCCGCATAAGGATGATAGCTATGGCCTCGCAAGAGCAGATTAAAAACTTTTTGGCCCACTGGTTTCAGCTGGGTAAGCCTGTAGTCCTTGCCCACAATCGGGGCGAGTGTCTGCCCCAGCCCGTCTTTCAAAACGGTCGCTACAGCCCCTCCTTTGAGGACTGCTGGCAGAAAATCATGGTTACCAACGGCCAGGACTGCCATCTCAAAGGTACGACTCAGAGCCTTGGCGAAATGCTTTCGTCGGGGTGGGATATAACTCCCTGCTCTCGCTGCGTAATGCCCGTTGCGGTGCCCAGCTTTGGTCCTGCAGCACAGCTGTGCCCCTGCAACGACCTGCTAACCTGGCCCAATACCGAAGTGCCGACGCCTCGCGCTGCCGTCAGCAACGAGCAGCACCTGACTAACCTACGACAGCGGCTGAGTATGGTGCATGAATAGCAGGGCTCACGACGCGGCAACCTATACCGCTGCCGCCGTTAGCACCTTTTCGTCGTGGCGCGGAATGTCGTAGATCATGAAGTCGCGGGCCATAGCCGTGTTGGGAAAAATAGCCTGAGCCTCGGCCAGCAAATCGGGTAGCTGAATGTCGTTGCCGGGAGCGTAGCGGGGGCTGAAGTGAGTCATAATTAGCTGCTTGGCCTGGGCTCCTAGGGCGACTTGAGCCGCCATAGTAGAGGTTGAGTGCAGCCGCTGGTAGGCTAAATCGGCGTCGCGATGGGAGAAGGTGGCCTCGTGGATCAGCACGTCGGCTTGGTCGGCTAGCGCTACGGCGCGATCGCAGTAAATGGTGTCGGTGCAGTAGGCCAGCTTGCGCCCCACTAGGTCTGGTCCGCAGAGGTCGGCCCCGTTGATGGTGCGGCCATCGGCTAGCTTGACCCGCTTACCCTGCTTGAGCTTGCCGTAGAGTGGGCCGGAGGGAATGCCCATGGCCTGAGCTCGCTTAACGTCAAAGTGCCCGGGGCGATCGCGCTCTTCGACTCGGTAGCCGTAGGCGGGCACCCGGTGCTCTAGCAGGTCGCACACCACCCGAAAGTCCTCATCTTCAAACACCAGCCCTGGCTCCACCGCGTGGATCTTAATCGGCAGCGAAAAATGGGTCTGCGAATAGCGACGGCAGGCCTGCAGGTAGTCGTTGAGAGGCTTGGGGCCGTAGATGTCGATGCGCTGCTGACGGTTGCCCGCTAGGCCACAGGTGGCCAGCAGACCCATTAGACCAAAGATGTGGTCACCGTGCATGTGGGTAACAAAAATACGGCGAATCTGGCTTGACTTAAACTCGCTGCGTAAAAACTGGTGCTGGGTGCCCTCGCCGCAGTCGAACAGCCACACCTCGGCCCGCTGGGGCAGCCGCAGGGCCACGCTCGATACGTTGCGGGCGCGGGTTGGCACGCCAGAACTGGTACCCAAGAATGTAATCTGCAAGGAAAAGCCTCGAAAAATTGATGGAAAACGCAGTCAAGCCTGGACTCAGACCCCTTTGTTTATCTTGCCACGCCCCCGAGCTAATGACCGGGACCAAAGAACGAGTTTGAGGCCAGAGAGTATTATCAACACAGCGCGGCTTACTGCCGCCAGCGTACTTCTTAGAGCAAACTCCCCAGGGCAAATCGCTATGTTCTCAATGACCTACTTGCCGACGGTGCTAACCGGCCTAGGCCTGGCGGCCAATATTTCTGCGGCTCAGGCGGCCCCGCCTGGGGTGCACTACGCCTGGCAAGCCTTGGACATCAACACGGCTCAGTGCCTGCGCCAGGCCCAGCAGGCTCTAGAATCCCAGGGGCTAGAGCCCATTCAAAACGATGCCATTAGCCTGGCCGGGCGCTCTGAGACCGTAACGGCCATGTTCGTGTGCATGGAAAATGCGGCTGCGGTTACTACGGTCATGGTGGTAGTAGCCAGCAATGACGATGCTGAGGCTCTAGCCCTGCGCGAAGCGTTAAAGCGCGCTTTCTAGTCGATGCGCACTGTTGTCTACTATTACCGACCTGACAGCTCAACCCACGCCAATGGGTTAGGGATAGAGGTGCTGGAGCTCGTGGAGCAGGTTTACAGTGACGTTGCCCTGCCAACAGCCCCTGGCCACAGGCCTGAGCGCGATCGCATGCTGGCCGATATCCAAGTCAACCCACCCGATCTGGTACTCGTGAATGACTTGTCGAGTTTAGGGGATACCCCGGCAGAGGTTTGTCGCTGGGTGCAGCAGATGGAGTCATCCGGGGCTGAGGTCGTGCCTCTCAGCGGTGTAGCGGATATGGCCAGTCTCTTGCAGGGGGCTGATTTGGCGACCCAGCGCCGCCGCCGCCGCTTGCGCGAAGGGCACGCCCGCAGCCGTACCCAGGCGCTGCCGCCGCCCGGCAAACCGCCCTACGGCTACCGCCGGGGCCAGGGTCGCTACCTAGTTGATCGCGCTACCGCTCCGGTTGTAACGGCCTTTGTCAAAGAATTTTTGCTCTACGGCTCACTGCGAGGGGCGGTACGCTTCGTAGAAAGCAAGTACGGGAAACGCATTTCGGCCTCAACCGGGCGGCGCTGGCTCACCCACTCGGTCTACCGGGGCGACCTACAATACCAGGACGGCAATACCCTTCGCGATACCCACGCCGCCATCATTAACCGCGAAGAAGCAGCCCAGATCGATCGTCTGCTGCGCCGCAACCGCCCCCTACCGCCCCGCACCGCTGGAGCACCGCGATCGCTAGCGGGCCTTGTTACCTGCCAGACCTGTCAGCAGCCAATGACCGTTTCTAAAACGTCCCCCCGGGGCCAGGGCAAGACTTACCTCTATCTGCGGCCCAGCGGCTGCCCCCAAAAGCCTCGCTGCCGAGCTATTTCCTACGACGAAGCGCTGCACCGTATCGTGACAGAAATCTGTCGAGTGCTGCCCCAGGCGGTTGCTCAGCTCACCGCCAGAATCCCGCTGGGAGTGCCCGCGCCCGGCAGTCAGCTGCAGGGCCAAGTTGACGCTAAAGAAGCGGTTTTAGCCC
>JBARUP010000466.1:0-15224 GCA_049645805.1 Nodosilinea sp. | reverse complement strand
GTATTACCGCCACGATCGGCGACAGCAGCTCATCGACTACCGGAACCGGCAGCAGTCGGTCAAAGGTGTCTTCGGCTTCGGTGTCGTTCATCGGCACCACGCCGATTAGCTGGGCGTCGCGGGCTTTGGCCTCCTGGGCGTTAGAGAGCACCTTGTCATAAACGCTGCCGGGCATGGCGATCGCAACCACCGGCACCTTGGCATCCAGCAGGGCAATCGGGCCGTGCTTCATTTCGCCCGCCGGATAGCCCTCGGCGTGGATGTAGCTGATTTCTTTGAGCTTCAGCGCTCCCTCTAGGGCAATGGGGAAGTTGATGCCTCGGCCCAGGTAGATAAAATCCTGAGTTTCGCTAAACTCGTGGGCCAGCTCTTCTATATAGCGCTCCTGGCTTTCCAGCACCTGCTCGATACAGGCGGGCAGCTGGTGCAGCTGGGTGAGAATGGCTTCAATGCGATCGTGGGATAGGGTCTGGCGGCGGTAGGCTAAATCTAGCGCCAAAAAGTAAAAGGCCATCACCTGGGCGGTAAAGGTCTTAGTGGCGGCGACGCCGATTTCGATGCCTGCGTGGGTATCGATGATATGGGGTACCAGCCGCGACAGAGAGCTTTCGGGCCGGTTGGTAATGCCCAGCATGCGGGGGGCAAAGCGGGGCTCAGGGTGAGCCGCGCGCCGGGTTTGCTCCATTTCTAGGGCGGCCAGGGTGTCGGCGGTTTCGCCCGACTGGGTAACGCCAATGGTGAGGGTATTGGGCATCAGCGGCGTAGGCGAGTAGCGAAACTCCGAGGCGTACTGCACCAGCGTAGGCAGATTGGCGAGCTGCTCAATCAGGTGCTTACCGACTAGGGCCGCGTGCCAGCTGGTGCCACAGGCAACAATCTGCACATGGTCGAGGCTGTTCATCAGGTCATCGGGCAGACCCAGCTGAATAGGGGAGGATTTGGCCTCGGCCCAGGCGCTGTCGATGTAGGTTTCTAGGGCGGTGCGCACTACGCCGGGCTGCTCGTAGATTTCTTTGAGCATAAAATGCTTGAACCCCTGCTTCTCCACCATGATGGGGTTCCAGTTCAGGGTGATAGGGTGCTTGCGCTGGCGATCGCCCGCAAAGCTATACACTTCTACCCCCAGGGGAGTGAGGCTGGCTAGCTCACCATTTTCCATTGGCAGCACGGCGCGGGTGTGGGGCACAATCGCCGGAGTGTCGCTGGCGCAGAAAAATTCGCCCTGGCCAAAGCCAATTACCAGAGGTGCCTGCTGCCGCACTACCACTAGCTCGTCGGGATAGTCGGCGGAAATGATGGCGAGGGCAAAGGCACCTTTTAGCTGCTGAGCGGCGCGGCGGCTTGCCTCTAGCAGTAGGGATCTGCCCTGAGCATCAGCTGCTGTAATCTGATTCAGGTGAAAGGCAATCAGGTGAGGTACAACCTCGGTGTCGGTGTCGGAGACGAACTCGTGGCCTTCGGCTTTAAGCGTTTCGCGCAGATCGCGGTAGTTTTCGACAATGCCGTTTTGCACCACGGCCAGGCGGCCCGACCCGTCGCGGTGGGGGTGGGCGTTGTATTCTTCAGGTTTGCCGTGGGTAGCCCAGCGGGTGTGACCAATGCCTAGGCGAGCGGGGTTCTCTTGGCCGTCAAGTTTGTCTTGCAGGTTTTGCAGCTTGCCCTTTGCCCGCACGCAGGCCAGTTCGCCTTCGAGCACAGTTGCCAGGCCAGCGGAGTCGTAGCCGCGATACTCAAGCTTGCGCAGACCATCCATTAAGATGTCGGCGGCAGGCCGAGTGCCGATATATCCTACAATGCCGCACATAGCAGTGTCTCCTTTGTGTTGAGCAATTGCTTCGGTCAAGCTGACTCTATAGGATACCCGGCAACCTAGGCATGCAGTCTTCCTGGGCACCAAATAGATTGTCAATTACATGTAGATAAATATTAGAGCCCTACCCGCCTCAGAGGTGGAAAAGCCAGGGCGTTTGGTTAAGGAGCTGCCCTAGGGGGCGACCAGCCTGAATCTCCGGTTCCTGTCCGAACGGAGCAAAAATGATGGAGTGCGTGCGCCAGCAGACAGTCTTCAAAAGAGAGCGGTGGCTTCACCAATGGGCAGGGGACGGCACAGCAAGAATCCCTGAGCCGTGCCGACCTGCAGCTGTTGCAGAGTACTCAATTCACCAGGAGTTTCGACGCCTTCGGCAACGATAGAGCTGTCGGTTTTTTGGGCGAAGCCGACGAGGGCGGCAGTCAGCGCTCGTCGGCTTTTGTCGGTATCAATACTGCGAATGAGGCTGATGTCGAGCTTGATGATATCTGGGTTGAGCTGAAGAATATGAAGAAGACTAGCATAGCCAGCCCCGGCATCATCAACGGCTAGGCGCAGCCCGCAATCGCGCAGGGGAGCGAGCTGCTGGTCAAACTTAGAGTAGTCGGGAATAGCCTCGTGCTCAGTCACTTCCAGCACAATGCGTCCCAGAGGCGCATCCTGGAGAGCCCGACGAACTGCCCCGTTAATAATATTGGCTGGAGAGACGTTGAGCGAGAGATAAACGTCGTCGGGGATGAGGTCGATGCCTTCTAGAGCCTTTGCGATCGCCGCCATTTCAAGCTGTTCACTGCGCCCCACTTGTGAGGCCTCGGCGAACCATACATCAGGGCTGCGAATAGGCTGCGACCGAAACCGGGTCAATGCTTCGAAGCCGATAATCCGGCTGGTTTTGAGGTCAAAGATGGGTTGGTAGACGGGGCGAAAAGATTTAGACCTAAGCATCGCCGCAATTCGCTTGGTCATCTCCTTATTGACCTGCACATCAGCGAGCTGCCGACTAATCTGGCGGGCCGTAAAGTTAGCGAACAGGTGCATCATAGACAGATCGCGCTCGCCCAGAGAGGGGTTGGGTCGCGTACTAAAACAGCAAAACGTACCGTAGAGTTTGCCGTTGTTCAATCGCAGGGGGACGCTTAGGTGTGCTCCCACCGGCAGCGCGGTGGTAGCCGGTAGCTCTAGGGCGGCTGGGTGCTGGGTCGCGTCTTGCATCAGCTCCGGCAGGCGGCCATCCACCACCCGCTGGCAGTAGCTCTCCTCAAGCGGGTCTGAGTCTCCCACCGCAATGGGGATATCCTCTGAAGAAGCGACGATGTAGCGAAATTGGCGTCTGCCCTCCGCAAACTCAGACACAAACGCGACCTCCATACCGAGGTAGACGCGAATAGCGCTTAGAGCATCTACAACAACCTCATCGACCGGCCCATTCTTTGAAACAGATTCTGACAGAAAGATATGGGGGATGAGGGCTAGCTTACTCGATGTCGCTGTTAAATCAAAAATCTGCTGTTTGTCCATGTAGCGTTATTCCAGACTGCTCTCTGTGGCAATGTCTTTGCAAGTGATTTTTAGCGCTAACTGTTCGTAATTTGCCAACACCCTTGTTGGTATATTCATCATGCCCAAATTTCTACAGTAAGGCGATAAAAACTGCTGTACAGGCTTTACGCCAAGCGGGCACAATCGTTGAGCAGGCGACGCCCGGCCAGATTATCAGCAGTGAGCCAAAAGTCAGGCCAGCTGGTAGAGCGGTCTAGTGCTGAAGCTATTCCTCTGTCTGAAATAGCTTCAGCAGCTCGGCTTCGGTCAGAATTGCTATGCCCAGTTCCTCGGCTTTAGCGCGCTTTGAGCCAGCTTTTTCGCCTGCGACCACGTAGTCGGTGGCGTTGCTAACGCTGCCAGTGACTTTGCCTCCGGCGCGTTCGATCATTGCTTTGGCTTCAGCCCGGCTGAGGGTGGGCAGGGTGCCGGTAAGCACGAGGGTTTTACCGCCTAGGGGGCCAGCAGTGGCGGCAGCCTGTTCTTCGGGGGTAGCGGCCAGGGTAAGCCCGGCCTGAGCGAGGCGACCGATCAGGGTTTGGTTAGCGGGCACCTGAAACCACTGGGCGACGGCCTGGGCAATTTCAGGGCCGATAGTGTGGATGGTTTCAATTGCTTCAGGGCTGGCGGCGGCCAGGGCCTCAGCGGTGACAAAGTGCTGGGCCAGGGTTTTGGCGTTGACGGTGCCCACGTGGCGAATACCCAGGCCGTAAAGTACTGAAGCCCAGGGCCGAGACCGGGAGGCGGCGATCGCCGTCACTAGCTTCTGGGCTAGCTGGTTCCCCATGCGATCGAGGGGCAATAGAGCATCCACGGTGAGGCTGTAGAGGTCGGCAACAGACTGCACTAGCCCCTGCTCGACCAGCTGTTTGACCCACTTGTCACCCAGACCCTCAATATCCAGGGCGTCGCGCCTAGCCCAGTGGATGATCGCCCCCTGCACGATCGCCGGACAGGAGCTGTTAATACAGCGGGTAATCGCTTCACCCTCGGGTTTAACCAGGGGGCTGGCGCATTGGGGACAGGTGGTGGGCATCGTAACTCGTGTAGCATTCTCTGGCCGCAGCTCAGCCAGCACCCGCACCACCTCGGGAATGATTTCTCCTGCTTTGCGGACGATGACCGTGTCGCCCTGGTGGATGTTCAGCTCGGCCAGGCGATCGGCATTGTGCAGCGTGGCGCGGGCGACGGTGGTGCCCGCCAGCTGCACCGGATGTAGCTCGGCCACGGGGGTCACCGCCCCGGTGCGACCGACCTGAAAGCTGACTGACTCGAGCAGCGTGGGTACTTCCTCCGCGGGGTACTTGAGCGCCACTGCCCAGCGCGGAAACTTTTGGGTGAAGCCCAGCCGCTGCTGGAGCGCAAAGTCGTTGAGCTTCACTACTACGCCGTCGGTGAGGTATGAGAGCCGGGTGCGTCGGGTAGCCCACTCATCGTAGTAGGCCTGCACATCCTCGGCAGACTGGCAGAGCTGGCGGTTGGGGTTAACGCGAAAGCCGAGGGATTGGAGGAGCTGGAGAGCAGCCCATTGGGTTTGGGCTTCAGAAAAATGCACGGTGTAGGCAAAGAAATCTAGCTTGCGCGCGGCCACAATACGCGAATCGAGCTGCCTCTGAGTACCGGCGGCGGCGTTGCGGGGGTTGGCGAAAAGAGGATCGCCGCTGGCGTCGCGCTCGGCGTTGATTTGCTTGAACACGTCGAGGGGCAAAAAGGCTTCGCCCCGTACTTCGACGACAGCGGGCGGGGTGACGGTGTTCAGCCGCAGGGGAATAGAGCGAATGGTGCGAACGTTTTGGGTGATCTCTTCTCCGGCGGTGCCGTCGCCCCGAGTGACGCCGCGCGCCAGCAGGCCGTTTTCGTAGGTGAGGGCTAGGGCGCTGCCGTCGATTTTGAGTTCAGCGACGTACTCGGCTAGGCCAGCATCGGAGACCTGCCTGCGCCAGCGCTCTTCCCAGGCCCGAAACTCGGCCAGATCGAAGGCGTTTTCCAGGCTGTAGAGGGGGATGTTGTGGCGAACGGAGGTGAACTGGGCGGCGGGCGTTTCGCCAACGCGCTGGGTGGGGCTGTCGGGGGTGACGAGAGCGGGATGAGCGGCTTCTAGGTCTTGCAGCTCGCGGTAAAGGCGATCGTAGACTTGGTCGGGCAGGTCGGGGGCATCGAGCACGTAGTAGGCATAGCTGGCGGCTTGCAGCTGCGATCGCAGGGTCTGCACTCTAGCTACGGTGGTGTCGTCTGCGTGGCCCATGGCTCGGTTCTCTAAAATCGCCCGGTGGCTAGTGTAACGCTGCCGTGGTCTGACGCGCTCCGTTAGTTTGGGCCAGCGTTTTTCTAGTCACGAATTTAGAGGTAGGCTGAACTGCCGTGGCGATTTTCAGCGACCGTTTCAAGGCGACTTTAGGACTGGACTTGGTCTTTTCTTTCGGCTTCTAAACAACCCTGTCGGACAAAAGAGCCGGTTGAGCAAACTAGTTAGCTAACCAAACGGTGGCTCAAGACTAGCCATCATTTCGCAGAAATTTATGAGCCTGGGGCCGCTCTGAGCGAAACTGTATCCTTGCATACAGTGTACCTTTGTAGAGAATTCTATAAGTGAAGCTAACTGAGACTCAGGTAAAAGCAGGCTAATCTAGAGCTAAAATTTTTCCTCGTAAAATCAAGCTCTACAGCGGGGCTACCATGCAAGACATAAAGACAGAAGCAGTGCTTACCACAAAAGCAGTGCCGGAGGATCTTCAGGCCGAGGCAAAGGGAGTCTCCCTCCGAGATGTCACGAAAAAATACGGCTCCTTTGCCGCCGTTCTGAATATCACCCTTGATATTCCCGCCGGGTCGTACACCTGTCTACTCGGACCTAGCGGCTGCGGCAAAACTACTACCATGCGTATGATTGCAGGCCACGAAGATATTTCTGAGGGCGATATCTACATCGGCGATACGCGTGTCAACGGTCTGCCGGCCACCCAGCGCAACACCGCTATGATGTTTCAAAACTACGCGCTATTTCCCCACAAAACCGTGTGGGACAATGTCGACTTTGGCCTTAAAATGCGCAGTCTCTCTACAGATGAGCGGCGCAAACGAGTAGGTGAAATTTTAGAAATTGTTGGGCTTACATCATTTAGCGATCGCAAGCCCGCCCAGCTTAGCGGTGGCCAGCAGCAGCGGGTTGCCCTAGCCCGTGCCCTGGTTACCCGGCCCCAAGTCCTCATGCTCGACGAGCCCCTCAGCGCCCTCGACGAATCGCTGCGGGTCAAAACCCGAGGCGAGTTGCGCAAACTCCAGCGCCAGTTCGGCATGACCTTTCTCCAGGTTACCCACAACCAGGACGAAGCCTACTCCCTCTCTGACCAGATTGTGGTCATGGATCACGGCCGTGTTGATCAGGTGGGCACCCCAATCGAAATCTTCTCGCACCCCCTGTCTAAGTTTGTAGCCCGCTTCACCGGCGACAACAATATTTTTGTGGGCACTGTCACCAGCTCTGTGCAAGATACCCAAGGTCAGCTAATTCAGCTGGATGTGCCTACCCTTGGGACTCTGTTGTGCCTGGGTGACTACGCCCAAGTCGGCACTGAGGCCGCCTGCTGCATCCGCGCCGACCTGATGCAGATAAAATCTCTCCAGGAGGTTGAGCAGTCAAGTTGTGGTCCTGCCGCTAACCGGGTCACGGCCCGCATTGCCGCTGTAGAGTTTACCGGCTATGTCACTCGTGTCTCCCTAGTGCTCGAGCGCGGCGGTATGGAAGTGCTCTATAAAGCTCGCACCCCCGACTGGCTCACGACTTCATTTACCGAGGGCCAGGTAGTTGCGCTTGACTGGGCTGCGGCCGACTGTGTTTTTCTGTCCCATTAGCCAGTAGTTCCGTCCGCCGTTTCCCTTTCCCACCCTGTCGTTGTTGAACTGAATTGCTCACCATGTCTAAGTTTTCTCGTCGCCACGTCATGCGTACCGGTCTTGCTGCCGGCGCTTTTCTCACCGCTACCCGCTGCGCCTCAGCTCCCAAGGGCACCCCAAACAATCCGGCCCCCGGTCCTGAGGTCAACACAAACCAGATTAAAGATGTCACCCTGCGGCTAATCGGCACTGGCGTATCACAAATCAATGACATCCGCGACAAGGCCCAAGAAGACTTGGGCTTTAAGTTCGACATGCGTGCCCTCAGTACCGAAGAAAACAACCAGATCGCCATCACTCAGCCCGGTCAGTACGACATTTTCGACGGCGAGTACTTCAGCCTGCCCCTAGTTGTGCCCTCCGGCAACCTTCAGCCCATCGACATTAGCCGAATTACTAACTACGACAAGATCGTCTCCTTTTTTAGAACTGGCGAATTTAAGGGTATGCCGGTGGAGCAGTCCCAGGGTACAGCCCCTTTCAAGGTGCAGTACTTAACTGGGCCAGACTCCAAAGAATTTTCTGATACGCCCACCGACTTTGCCACGCTAATCCCTTTCCAGTACAACGCCGACACCCTGGGCTATCGCCCAGACCTAGTGGGCCGCGAAATCGAGACCTGGGGAGAGCTATTCAACGAAGAGTTTAAAGGTAAGACCTCCATCCTCGATATTCCTCAAATCGGCATTATGGACGCCGCCATGGTGGCTGAGTCGTTAGGGCTGATGAGCTTTGGGGACAAAGGCAACATGACCAAAGCCGAAATTGACCAGATTATCGAAATTCTCAAAGAGCAAAAAGCCAATGGTCAGTTCCGCGCCTTTTGGAAAACCTTTGACGAGTCAGTTAACCTGATGAGTTCTGGAGAAGTAGTGCTGCAATCGATGTGGTCACCTGCGGTGACAGCGGTGCAGTCCCAGGGTATCGATTGCGTCTACGCCCCCCTCAAAGAGGGCTACCGAGGCTGGGGCGGCGGCATTGGTCTTTCTAAAAATCTAGAGGGTGTTCAGCTTGATGCCGCCTACGAGTACATGAACTGGATGCTTGATGGCTGGGTGGGTGCCTTCTTGGGTCGTCAGGGCTACTACAGCGCTGCACCAGAAACTGCCAAGACATTTATGTCAGATGCGGAGTGGGACTTTTGGTACGAGGGCAAGCCCGCTGCCGAAGAAATTGTCGATCCCTTCGGCAAGGCCCTGGCTAAGGCCGATACCGTTCGCGACGGTGGTTCCTTCGACGAGCGCTTCGGCAATATCGTTTGCTGGAACTCCACTATGGAAGAGAACACCTACCTAGTGCAGAAGTGGAACGAGTTCATTGCGTCATAGATCCTCCTAGATTCTTGACACGAAGACACCCCCTTTCCCCCTTATGAAGGGGGAAAGGGGGATCACTCTCAATATTCCTACGCTTCTCCCTCCATGTCTGAAACCTGGAAATCTCTTAAGCCCTACGCGCTGATTACACCGCAGACACTGGTGTTTGTTCTGTTTTTGGTGTTCCCCATCGTGATGATTGGGGTAGTAAGCTTTTGGGAGTTTAACGGTTACTCCATGACCCCAGCGTTTACCCTCGCCAACTATCAGGGGATTCTGACCGACGTCACGTTTAAGACTTACTTAAACACCTTCAAATTCCTGGGGATGGTTTGGCTGGCAACCCTGCTGATTGGCTATCCCGTAGCTTATTTTCTGGCCTTCCATGTGCCTAAGCTAGAGTGGCAGATTTTGCTATTTCTGGTCTGCACCATTCCTTTTTGGACATCGAACATTATTCGGATGATTTCGTGGGTACCGCTGCTGGGTCGAGAGGGTTTGGTTAACCAGATTTTTATGGGTATCGGCTTGGTGCAGCAGCCCCTAGACTTTTTGCTCTACTCAGACTTTGCAGTGGTGCTGGGCATGGTGCACCTCTACATTATTTTTATGATTGCGCCGATCTTTAACAGTTTGATGCGCATTGAGCGTTCTCTTATTACTGCTGCTGAAGATCTCGGCGCTTCTGGGTTTCAGATCTTTAAAGAAATAATTCTGCCTCTGTCAGCTCCAGGTATTGCCATTGGCTCAATCTTTATTGTCACCCTAGTTATGGGTGAATTTGTGACCGTACGCTTAATGGGAGGCGGTCAGTCGGCTTCCGTAGGTAAGCTAATCCAGACTCAAATCGGTAGTTTGCAGTATCCCCTAGCGGCGGCCAATGCGATCGTGCTGCTGGCGGTAACCATGTTGATTATTGTCTCTATTTTACGCGTGCTGGATATTCGTAAAGAGCTGTAGAGCAGGCTTTGCTGCTGGCTCTCTTCCTTCGGAAGGCGTAAACGAACGATTGTGCTGAGTCACCATAGGCTTTCTGTTTGTCTTAAATGGAGTTGTTCCCTAAGCAGAGCTGCGTTCTCTAAACAAAGCTACGTTCCCTGAGCGGAGTCGAAGGGAATCCATCTAACCACCTCTTAACGATCACCTATGCAAAAGCGCTCTCTTTCCTTCTATCTGCTATTCGCCTTCTTCTGCCTATTCGTGCTGTTTCTATACGGTCCGATGATCACTATCTTTATACTGTCGCTCCAGGGGCCAGAGGGGGGGCTGACTTTCCCGATGCGAGGCTTTAGCTTCTTCTGGCTAGGGCAGGTGTTTCAAGAGCAGCGGGTGGGCAATTTTATTGAGCCGTTTCTGCGATCGCTCATCTTAGGTGTCGCCGTTATGGCCATCACCATTACCGCTTCTGTCTTGGCCAGTATGGGCTTTCGACAGCGGTTTACCGGCTCCACCGTAATTTTTTACATGACTATCGCCAGCCTGATTGTACCGAGTATCCTGGTGTCGCTGGGCATTGGTGTCGTATTTCAGGTCATGGGCTGGCCAACAAACTGGTTCACCTCGGGCTTGGGGGCGCACCTAACCTGGACACTGCCGATCGCATTCTTGATCATGCTGGGCATTTTTAACCGCTTTAACCCCTCTTACGAGGAGGCTGCCCGCGATTTGGGGGCCACCGACCCCAAAACTTTTTGGGAAATCGTACTGCCGCTCATTGCCCCGAGCCTGCTGGGGGTGGGCCTACTAACCTTTACTCTTTCCTACGATGAGTTCACCCGTACATCGCTGGTGTCTGGGCAAAACAACACCCTGCCGCTAGAAATCTTTGGCATGACAACCAACGTCACCTCCCCAGCTCTCTACGCTTTAGGAACCTTAACTACCCTCTTCTCAGCCTCGTTGATTTTGATAGCCTTTTTCACTTACAGTGCCGTAGTCAGACGCCAGCGCGGCGAAGCTTAAATACCGTGTTGGTTACAAAAGGTTCTGCGGTTGCCCTATCTCCAATCCACCCCCATAGGATAGGGCTATGGATAGAGATGCTTTCTTGGACCTACTGCGGCAGCACCGCGCGATCGCCGTCATCCGCGCTAGCAGCGTTGAAGCGGGGCTAGCGCAAGCCCAGGCTGTTGTCGCTGGTGGCCTCCGCCTGCTCGAAGTTACCTGGAATAGCGCCTATCCCGAGCAGTTAGTCTATGAGCTTAGGCAGCAGCTGCCTCACTGCTACGTTGGCATTGGTACAGCTTTATCTATTACCGACCTGAAGCACGCTGCTCAGGCAGGAGCGCAGTTCTGCTTCTGCCCCCATACCAACCCAGCACTCATTGAAGCTGCCCACGCTCTTCATTGTCCTATCGTGCCCGGTGCCCTCACACCCAACGAAATCATGACCGCTTGGCAGGCTGGAGCTAGCGCTGTCAAGATCTTTCCCGTCAGGGCCGTCGGTGGGTCGAGTTACATCCGCAGTTTGCAGGGCCCGCTAAACCACATTCCGCTGGTACCTACAGGCGGAGTAACCATAGAAAACGCTAGCGAAATGATTGAATCTGGAGCGATCGCAGTAGGTCTTTCTACTAGTCTGTTTCCTAAAGCACTGGTAGACGAGCAAAACTGGGGTGCTGTTACAGCGCTGGCCGATCGCTTAACAGAATGTCTTTCAGCTACAGATATTTCAACCCCCAGTGGTGACCCTATCTTCTTCTCTAACTGCCCAGCTTGAAAGCTTCAAGACATAGGGCATAGATAGCTCCAATCTTGAAGCTGTTGGTGCAGTCTAGCCAAAGAGGCTTAGGTACTTTCTTTAATAGCTGCGGGTCGCGCCAGCGGCGGCTGTATACTAGCCAGCTTATTAGCTCTGCCAATACCACCAAAAATACTGATACCACCGTATCTTGTACCGCTGCCTGGCCTGCGATCGCCGACAGCGAGACCGCAAAAAAGTACCCTAGGAGCAAGCTAATCAGCACAAACGACACACGCCGCCAGGGATTGATTAGCCAAAGGCTGAGTTGGTCAGCTATGTCGTCTATCAAAGTGGTTAAACGGGTACGCTGCATAGGTTAGTCCTTCTAATAACCTAATTCTAAGAATTCAAGGTTGGCAGGTTGGGTGAAGGCCTCCCTGGTTACATACATACTGCAGCTGGTCGGTCTGTAGATTGAGCGCTTTAGAAAAGTCTACCCCCGCTAAGGTACTACCTGCGTCGGGTACAGCTACTGTTGCAACAAAACCATCCTCTGACACCCGTTCAGGCAAAGAAAACTGCGCCCCAGCAAAATTTGCCCCAGCTAGGTTTGACCCGGTTAGAGTTACTCCTTCCAGATTTGCCCCTGTCAAATTTGCCTGCGCTAAGTTCGCCTGACTTAAATCCGCTCCCCGCAGCCGACTATTGCTTAAGTTAGCCTGCCTTAGGTCAGTACCAACTAGATCAGCCTCGCTCAAGTTAGCTTCACTTAGATCCGCCTGAGTTAAATCGGCCCTACTCAGCTTTGCTGCAGCTAGCGTAGCCTGATGCAGGCGGGCAGCTACTAGGCTAGCCTGACCCAAATTGGCATCAGTAAAGTCAGATCCAACTAAGCTAGTTCCGTCAAAGACGCCGTTGCGAAGGTCTGCGGCAATAAACCAAGCGCTGCTGGCATTAGCTCCCGAAAAATCAGCTTGGGGGGCTATGGCATTGCTGAGGTTAGCCCGTATCAAGCTAGTGTTGCGAAAAATTGTGTCCTGCAGCTCAGCTGCCACCAGGCTAGCCTCAGTCAAGTCTGAACCACTAAAGTCGGTAATCCAGTCGTCAAAGGTATCTTTTCGACCGTCTGCTCCTGGAGCAAACAATTTAGCCTTGCGAAGCCGCGCCCCCGAAAGTACCGCGTTGCGCCACACTATTCCGGCTAGATTTTGCTGCTCTAGCACCAGGGTAAATGCGTCAGGACTTTCAATTATGTAACCTAGGCTAGTACCACTCAGGTCTACCTGGTTGAGACTACCGCTGTGCAGCACCAGAATTTTAGCTAATGTGCGTTTTACCGTACGCTGTCTAAGCTGAGGGCCTAGCTGCTGGTCTAGGGGTAGAGCCAGCAGATCGTTGGCTAAAGCTAAGTTTAAGCGCTGCAGATGTGGAATAGCCGGTGGGCCAAGAGTTACTAGGGCCTGCTGCAGCGTCTCAAGCAGGCTGGGGTCAGTGGTTTGGGCCAGCATGTCCACGAGCAGCGGTACAGCGCGAGGGTCTTTGGTGCTGGCTAAAGCAAGCGCTGCTGCCTGGCGGTCGCTGAATGATATCGCATTACGGCTAAGGTTCTCGACTAGAGCTAAGAACAGCGCGTCTTCGCCGCCGCTAACCGACAGCAAGCGCCGATCCAGCCACAGCATCCCCAGCCCTGCTAAAACAACGACCCCAGATAAGACGCCTCCAACTACGGGCAGATGCTGCCGCCAGCTCCTTGGCCTTAGTACCCGGGCCGACTCTTCCGGGGAAAGTATGATAGCGGTAAGTCCCCCGTACTCCTCTGTAGTTGAACTCAGCAGAGGCCTCGTTGACAGCGCTAAAGTCTGACTGCCGCCATCGTAGTCACCATCTCGCCCAGAGATGTCGCGAGCAGGCAATAGCCCTCCGCGTAGCGCTACCACTCGAGTACCGGCTACGCGGTCATACCAAGCGCGATCGCAAGGCCTACTCTGACCCAAAGCTGCTGCCCCAGCGCCACAAGCCAGAGCTAGTCCTCCCAGCCACGGCAAACTGGCAAACGCACCGCTAGCTAACCAAAGCCCGTAGGCTCCAGCAGCAGGTACTCCCCAGCGACCCACTTCGCGAGTGACGGCAGTCCGCACCCCAGGTGCGGCTTGGCCACTTGCCACTATTTGCAGGCCCAGCAGCGTTTTGGGCCAGGTCTTCCCTCGTCTAGCCAATCCGTAGATATGACTGCCAGCAGCAGCAGCAGGCAGCAGCAGAGCACTAAACCACAGAACGTTAGTTAGAGGCGGCACCTCAGCAACCATTCGCCGTCGAGATAAGCCCAGAGGTCTAGCAATCGCGGTCTGAACTGAAGCCACCGCAGGATTCAGAGGCACCATTTGTGCATCGGTATGCCGCCTCACCGCTTCACCCAAACTCCAGGGCAAAGCCACGCTTCCTAGCAGTAGGCCACATTCAAGGCCCCAGGCTACCAACCGCCGCCAGGCCAAACTACGAGACACAGGTAGCTGCCGTGACACCAAATCAGCAGATACCCGAGCAGAAATGGGCTGAGAGTGAGAGGTCTGCGCCATGGAAAACCCGAAATAGTTCAGACTCTAAAAAAACCAAGAGCTGTCAGAAATCACTTCCTAACAGACTAAACCCCGGTTTCCAGCATATATTGCCATTTATCATAGCGAAGCAGTACTATCCTGGCGGACTTTAGCTCATCAATATTCTTCAGTAATACAGTCAATCCTAAAACAGCGGGCACCTTGAGATCTGTCACACCGACTGTCACACACTCCTGTATCTACAGATACTATAAAGACATAGAAAATGCTCCCTAATGAGGAGGATACGCCATGAAGTCTTTGCTCAGATCCATTGTTTTGCCTACCGTTGCCTTTACCCTAGCTCTGGGCACTGGCGTAGCCTCTGCTCAGTCTGTTGCTCAAACGCCTCTAAGCCAGCCAGTTCAGGCAAGCGGTTCTGTAAATCCTAGCCGTGTCTCTAGCTGCGGCGTCGTCGGCAATAGCGCCGTTCAGGTTTTACAGGTCAACCAGGATTTTGCCGCTGTTGACATTGACGTCAACGGCACCGGCGGCCTTACTCTTCTCATTCAGGGTGACAATGGCTTTAGTGAGTGTCACACTGGCGGTAGCGGTGCTATCAGTGCGCCAGGTTTGCTAAATCGAGGTACCTACTCTTTCTTCGTCGGTAATGGTAGCCAAATTCCTACCAGCTACACTCTCACTATTCGAGAGAACTAGCATTCAACCCGTCCAGGTTTTTTTCTTACATAGACTGACTCTCAATGCCGAGAGTCAGTCTATTGATATTCAGCAAAGCCAGGCCTCGTCAAAAGGGCCAATAAAAAGCCCAAATCTCTATCAAAGACTTGGGCTTTTTATTAAAGACCTGGCATCGAGCTATTTTGACGAGGGGCAACCCCCTCACTATCTTCGCCGCGGCTGCGTTTCACGACTGAGTTCGGGATGGGTCAGTGTGGGTCCACAGCGCCAGAGACACCAGGAAAGGTTAAGTTTTATTAGAGGTTGCCTTGCAACTGAGATGAGAGAAGTGATGTGGCCGTGCACACAGCCATTGATGAAGTTGATTGAAGGAGATGATGAGGTCAAGCCCTCGGTCTGTTAGTACGCCTCGACTACATCCATTGCTGGACTTCCATCTAGCGCCTATTAACGGGTGGTCTACCCGTGACCTTACTGGCTTATGCCATGGGAATACTCATCTTGAGGTGGGCTTCCCACTTAGATGCTTTCAGCGGTTATCCACTCCGCACTTAGCTACCCTGCGTTTACCGTTGGCACGATAACAGGTACACCAGCGGTGCGTTCTTCCCGGTCCTCTCGTACTAAGGAAGACTCCTCTCAATATTCCTACGCCTGCACCGGATATGGACCGAACTGTCTCACGACGTTCTGAACCCAGCTCACGTACCGCTTTAATGGGCGAACAGCCCAACCCTTGGGAC
>JBARUP010000465.1:0-4805 GCA_049645805.1 Nodosilinea sp. | reverse complement strand
TCAAAGTAGTGCCTTGAGGCTGGGCTAAGCCCCTATGCTCTATTCATATCTCAACTGATCCAGCGATCAATCAACGCTCCAGAACCACGCTGTTTTAGCCTCAATTGAGCAGGCCAATCCTGGAGTTTGTATAACTCTTACAAACTATCTATGAGTAAATATAGCCATCCTGAGCTAGACGGGCAGAACCCCAAAACTCTATACACATTTCAACTCAAGCGACCCGGCCAAACCCTTCGAGAACGACTTACCTGGAGCGCACTGGGGCTTTCAGTCGGACTAGGAGTAGCCGCCGGCATTTTTTGGCTTACTCCCCAGATGCGGTCGTGGACCTGGCCACCCGGCCAAGCCGCTGCAGCGATCCAAAACGATCCCTTTCGTCGAGGGGCTGAACAGGCAATGGCCGCTGCAGAGCTAACTCAAACCGCCGAGTTTAGCGAAGATTGGGCTGAGGTTGCCCTGCTTTGGCAGCAGGCGATCGCCCACATGCGCTCAGCTACGGACACCAGCTCGGACGCTGCTCAGGCCCAGGCAAAAGTCGCCGAGTATGAGCGTAATTTACAGTATGCTCAGAGCAACATAGACACTCGTCCTAGCGATACTCCTACCGGCAAAACCTACTGGTCTCTAGGCTCCGATCGCGATCTGGTCATGGCCATTCAGGGTGCACCGTCGCAGTCCGTGCAGTACCACGCCGTCTGCCAGCAAACCCTGCGCTACGGTAACAGCATTGTTGAGCTGCACAATGGCTACGTTAATCAGTACGACAACGCCGACGGCAATCTGCGGGTTCTGGCCGAAGGGCCTACGGTCGTTTCTGCTGGAGCAGCCCAGGACAGCTGGACCCTGGGCTCAACCCAGGCTGATGTGGTGCAGATCCAGGGTGCGCCCACCCGGCAGGAGGAGTATACCTCCGACCGCTTTACCACTCTGTACTACGGCAAAAGCTCGGTGCTGCTTGAAAAGGGTCAGGTGATTGGCTATCTAAACTCAGACAGCAACCTCAAGGTGACGCTGCAGCTGTCTGCCCTGCTTCCGGATCGAGCGTCCTCCCAGTTTTGGACTATAGGCTCTAGTCGTACCGAGGTGCTGCGGGCTGAGGCCCAGCCTCCGGTAGCCGTTAGCCGTAACGATACTAACTGTGAAGAAGTATTCCACTTCGACAGTGGCGAGGTAACGTTTCGCCAGGGCTCAGTTACGGGCTACCGCGATCGCGGCGGCTCTCTCAAGGTGCGCTAAAGCGAGCTAGTTTACGTATAGCCCTGTGGTGCTTGCCTCCAAGCTGTGGGCAATTTGAATGGTTTATTGGGCCATGGAGTGGAGTAATAGCGCTACCCTAGCACCCGAGGATATAGATTCGGTATATGTCGGCCCAATGCCCGTATGCTTAGACCAATAACGTAGCCTGCCCCGCCCCTGCGCTGTGGATGATTCCCCCGCCGCTATTGATCTAATTGTCGTCGACGATGATATCGAGACATCGTGCCTGCTGCAGCGGCTGTTGAGCCAGCAGGGGCACAAACTTCAGGTGGTCGAGAGCGGCCAAGAGGCACTCTCGGCAATCCTGGCGCTGCGCCCTAGTCTGGTGCTGCTCGATCTGCTGCTGCCTGACATGGACGGCTACACCCTCTGTCGGCAAATCAAGCAGAACCCTCTCACCGCTGATGTTCCAGTCATTGTGCTGAGTTCTCTAGTTGACTCTATCGATAGAGTCAAAGCCTTTCAGGCCGGAGCAACTGACTACATTACTAAACCCTTTGCGGCACAAGAGGTGCTGGTGCGGGTGCAAAACCAGCTGCGGCTAGCCCAGCAGCGGCAGCAGCTCAGCCAGCAAAACGGACTGCTTACTAAGGAAGTGCTTGAACGCATTCAGATGGAGCTGGCGCTGAAGGCAGCCGAGACAAGCTACCGCAGCATCTTTGAAAATGCTACGGTGGGCATCTTTAAGGCCTCAGCCGATGGCCGGTTGCTCAGCGTAAACCCAGCTATGGCGCACCTCTATGGCTACGAGTCGGCCCAGGGAATGGTAAATAACGTCACCGACATCAGCCACCAAATCTACTGTCAGCCCAAGCGCCGCGACGAGCTGGTGGTCTACATCAACCGCTTCGATAAGATTACTGACGCTGAATCAGAGGTGTTTCGCAAAGACGGCACTACCTTTTGGGTCAGCGAAGACATCTGGAAAGTGTGGGACAAGGAGGATAACTTCTTGCACTACGAAGGCATCGTTCACAACATCAGCGAACGCCGCCAGATGGAAACCGAGCTGCGCCAGCAGCGGCAGCAGGCCGATCGCCTACTGGTCAACATTTTGCCCTACCGAATTGCCCAGCGCCTTAAGGGCGGTGCCCGCACGATTGCCGAAAGCCTTGACCAGGTCAGCGTACTGTTTGCTGACCTAGTTGACTTTACCGCTGCCTCTAGCCAGATGACGCCGCGACACCTGGTTAAAATGCTCAACGAAGTATTCTCGATGTTTGACCAGCTCGCCGAGTTTCACCGTCTAGAAAAAATCAAGACCATTGGCGATGCCTACATGGTGGCAGGGGGCCTGCCTACTCCCAATGATGACCACGCCGCCGCGATCGCGCAGTTTGCCCTCGATATATGCGACGCGATTAAGCAGTTCCCCCGTCCCGACGGCAAGACCTTTCAGATTCGGGTGGGCATCGATACAGGCCCAGTGGTGGCCGGGGTAATTGGGCGACGCAAGTTTGCCTACGACCTGTGGGGCGACACCGTCAACATTGCCAGCCGCATGGAGGCGACCGGCGAAGCCCAGCGCATCCAGGTGACTTCACAGCTATACGAACAGCTTAAAGACCAGTTTCAGTTTGAGCAGCGCGGCTACGTGGTAGTTAAAGGCCGCGGCCTGATGATGACCTACTGGCTATTAGGACGACTGTAGCTAAGCCCGAGGGCTTTGTATGCTAGGGTAAATCGAACCTAACGGGCATGCTTCATCAGCTGGGGCATCCGTCAGCAAGCGGGCTGGGTTGGTCAGGGGTTACTGATTGTCATTGCAGCGGGGTTGGTAAGCGTTTTGTTGAAGCTATGGTGAATCTGCCTCCTGCTGTGCAGCAACGGCTGCGATCGCCCCTGATGATTGGCTCTGTGGTTGTACACAGCCGGGTGCTTCAGTCACCGCTGTCCGGCGTTACCGACCGCGCTTTTCGCCAGCTGGTGCGCCGCTACGCCCCTGCTTCTATGCTCTACACCGAAATGGTGCAGGCCAGCGGCATTTGCCACGCCCGACAGCTCGAAAAGATAATGGATATCGACGCCAGTGAGCAGCCCATTAGCATTCAGCTGTTTGACTGTCGCCCCGACTTCATGGCCGCTGCCGCCCGCAAAGCCGTGGCCGAGGGGGCCCAGACCATCGACATCAACATGGGCTGCCCGGTCAATAAGATCACGAAAAAAGGCGGTGGGTCATCGCTGCTGCGCCAGCCGGAGGTAGCCGGGGCAATCGTGCGGGCGGTGGCCGAGGCCGTGCCTGTGCCCGTTACCGTCAAAACCCGCCTCGGCTGGGATGATGACCATATTAATGCCGTAGACTTTGCTCGCCGCATGGAAGCCGCCGGAGCCCAAATGCTCACCCTTCACGGGCGCACCCGCAGCCAGGGCTACCGTGGCCCCGCCCGCTGGAGCTGGATCGCTCAGGTCAAAGCAGCGCTCAGTATTCCGGTCATCGCCAACGGCGACATTAGCTCAGTCGAGGCGGCGGTACGCTGCCTAGAGCAAACGGGAGCTGACGGCGTTATGTGCTCACGGGGCACCCTGGGCTATCCGTTTTTAGTGGGCGAAATTGATGCTTTTCTCAAGACCGGCATCGCTCCACCGGCACCCACCGTTGTAGAGCAGCTGTGCTGCGCCCGCGATCACCTTGGCCTGCTTTGGCAGTACAAAGGCCAAAAGGGCATTCACCAGGCCCGTAAGCACATGGCCTGGTACGTCAAGGGCTTCGATGGCTCTGCGGCCCTGCGCCAGCAGCTCTGCCAAATTGATACCGCAGCGGCAGGTTATCGCCTCCTCGACAGCGCGATCGCCCGGCTAAACCAGCCCTTAGCAAGGCTCTCATAGATTGAGCTATTTGAGAGAGGCAGGCACTTACTCGTAGAAGCGGATAACCGACCCTTGACTAATAAGGTTTAAGGTAGGATCTATTAATAAACTTGCCCTTATACAACCTCCACCCCCTGAATCTCTATGACCTCGTACGCCACCGCCACTGCCCGCGCCGATATGGGTGAGCTTCGCCGTCTGAGAAGTCTACTGCCCCCTGAGCTTCAGAGCTGGGTGACGGTGGAGTCAGCTATTGACGTTACCCCGCCGCTGATTACCTGCGAAGAGCTGGGCAAAGACCAGGTCGAGATTCAGGTCGACCTGATCAAGTGGGAGCAGCTGGCCCTTGATCAGCGCAACCTGCTGTTTTGGCATGAGGTTGGCCGCATTCAAAACGACACCATTCCTCGCGACGGCTGGGAGATGGCGGCTTTAGCCATTGGTCTTGGCGGTGCCGTGGGCGAGCTTTGGGTCCAAGACGGCCTGCTGCTGATGCTAGCCCTGAGCCTTTGCAGCTTCTCAAGCTGGCGTCTCTACAAGCGCAACAACAACCAAAAGACCCTCCAGGAGAGCATTAGTGCCGATGATCGATCGATCGCCATTGCCACCCGGTTTGGCTACACTTTACCCAACGCCTACAAGAGCTTGGGGAGCGCACTCAAAACGCTAATTGAGCAAACCCCCAAGAAGCGCCAGCGCGATCGCTACATCAAGCGCCTAGAAGCCCTCAAGAAGAG
>JBARUP010000464.1:0-1531 GCA_049645805.1 Nodosilinea sp. | reverse complement strand
GAGCGCAGTAGCTCTAAGATGGTTCTTGCTGAGGCGGGAACGATGGCGAAAACGCTTCAGCTTAGTCTCCGCCCAGACGGCTACAACCAGATTAAGCGGTTGAGCCCAACCCACGCAAAAGGGGCGTAGGTCTGACCTACGCCCCTTCATGAGTCAATCTTCAAGCACTGCTTACCAGCTCGACTTCACAACGCCGGGCAGCAGGCCCTCGTGCGCCATTTCGCGCAGCTTGTTGCGGCACAGGCCGAAGTCACGGTAGTAGCCGCGAGGACGTCCGGTCATCCAGCAGCGATTGTGCAGGCGAGTGGGCGCGCTGTTGCGGGGAAGCTGCTGAATTTTGCGGTGAATTGCTACCTTCTCCTGCTGGTTGTCGGCTTTGTCAAACTCCTCTAAAAGCGCCCCGCGCTTCTGGGCATACTTAGCCACCATCTTTTCCCGCTTGCGCTCCCGCGCAATCATGCTTTTCTTAGCCATGTAGTTTCTCTAGCCGTAAGACCTTTTATCACAGACACAGTCTATCACTATACGCCATCCTAGCCAGGAGAGTAAACCCGGCCCCTCTGGCTTCGGTTTCCTCCCCTCAGGATTGCCCCGCCCCCACTACATTGAAAGAGAACTTTGTAGAGCTGAAAGAACTCGCTGGGAGATATACCATGACAAGCTTAGTTCCCTTGATTTTCTTTGCCTGGGCCGTTGGCATTATTGTGGTGCAGTTTGTGAGCTAGGGCTCTAGAAACCTGCGCCTATCGCACCTAGCGCGAGAAGACAAAGGTTGGAGCCACATCTTCAGGAAGATAGCTAGCCGTACTGCACTGAAACAGAGCATTGGTCACAGCCAAATCTGCCGCCGCTGCTACGCCCACTACGCAGTCTGCAAAGCGCATGGGGAGTACACTACGGCGGCAGCTGTTTAGCACAGCAGTGGAGTTGGCCACCTCTAAAACCTGATGAATATCACTTACGCAGGTAGCAAGGTCCTGCGGACGGCGATCGCCCTGGCAGGCTCCTAAAGCTTGTTCACCGCTCACATCGGCTGTGAGCGTGATGTCGAGGGTGCAGCTAGATAGATCAGCAGGGCGCAGGGTTTTGCCGCAGGCACCTGCTGCCGAGGCTGCCTCAATACCGGCCTCGATCAGGGTGCTGGTACAGCCTTCAAATTCGTTAGCGATCGCCTGGGGGGCAAACAGCGCCGCTGGAGATACTGCCCCTACCGCTAAGGCAAATGGTATTGCAAAGCACTGGCGGCGAGTTAAAGAAGCTAGAAAATGAACCATAACAGAACGTTAAAGGTTATATCGGTTGGTTAACGGGCTTAATTACCGGTTACAGTCTGTTAGTCAATAGATAACAGGAAACAGCTGTCTCAGGCTAGCTCTGACAGCATTGGGTTTAGTCAATGCCTGTCGCTTCTAAATGTTTCTGGCTCTTGAATCTTCTACAGTGAAGAGTAGCAGGAAAATACAAATTTCGTGACGCAGAGGTTAAGGCAGTATGCACCTGAGTGACATAACTCACCCGAATCAACTCCACG
>JBARUP010000463.1:0-2879 GCA_049645805.1 Nodosilinea sp. | reverse complement strand
GACTTAGCTAGATTTGAATATCCGCGCATTGTCTAAAGAGACGCAGCCTAGCCGCGTCTCTTTAGGCTAATCCTCTACACAGCCAAAGCTTTGCTCAGGTAAATTTACGGTCGGTGTTGGCAAGCTTAGCTAGATTTTTCTGTTAAAGCAGGCTTTGTTTTAAATAGGCGATCGCTATAGACAATTCACGTTTCTGACTACATTGTTCTTTAGGAGAATCTTATGGAACCCTTAATTGCGGTAGGATTTGCCTTCTATCTTTTCACTAAGGGCTTCTTTGCCAAGGGTCCAGACGAGCCGTCAGAAGAAAAGAAGCTAGGAGAAGCGCTGATAAAGTATTTAGAAAAAGGCGTTAAAATAAAGACTTAAAAAGATAGATAAACCGCATTTAGCTGTGTCTATAACCGAAACCTTTTCAGTTATAGACACAGGCTTTCCCCAAAAATCCTGGGTTCTCAGTCTTTGTCGTACCGTCGCGACACCACTAGGCGGCCCATCGGATAAGGCAGGCGAAATCTAATAGTGCGATTAAGTATTGCACCCACCCCAAAGCCCTTCTGGTACTCTGAGCATTAATCGTTAGACCTTACTCTAGCGAAACCTGGACTAAAAAAAACTGTATTGCAATTCAGCGGGAGTGTTGTCTTGGTGCCAAATTTTGTGCGTCGTCCGCTGCACGGCTTTTTGAGCGTGCTTTTTTTGGCTAGTCTAACTCTGGCCCTATGGGGTGGGCAGGGATTGCCTTTGCCTGGGTCAGCTGCCGAAAGTACGGCTCCCTCTGCTTTGCTGGTGCAAGAGGGAGTCGATCTTTATCAAGCGGGCAACTACCAAAGCGCTATCGATCGCTGGCAAACTGCCCTACAAAACTACCCCACCGACCCTGAGGCCGATCGCGCTCTGGTTTACGAAAACCTGGCGCGAGCCTACCAGCAGCTAGGGCGACTCCCAGCGGCTATAGAGGCCTGGGCTGCGGCTATCGATATCCACCGCCGAGTCGGCAGCACCACTCAGGTCGGGCGATCGCTGACCGAGCTAGCTCAGGTGCATTTGAGCTTGGGGCAGCATCGCCGCGCCATTGCCCTGTTGTGCTCACCCAAAGCCGAGACTGCGATTGACAGCTGTGAACCCAGCTCTGCTTTGTCCATTTCGCTTGCCGCCGCCGATACTTTGGGGCAAGCGGCGGCCCTAGGCAGCTTAGGCGAGGCCTATCGCCTTCAGGGTGACTACGCAGAGGCGAAGATATTCTTGGATCAGGGATTAGCTTTGGCTACAGAAGCTGGGTACACCCAGTTTGAGGTGCCAATGCGGAACAGCTTGGGCAGTATTGCCAGCCGTCAGGCACAGATCGAATTTCGGCGCGCAGAGGGAATTGACGAAATTGGGCTGGACGGTAAAGAATTTCTGCAAAAAGCCCAGGGTCACGAAGCTACAGCTCAGCAACAGTTTGAGCAGGCTCTGGCGATCGCCCAGCAGCAGTTCAATTCATCGGCAGAGTTTCAAACTCGGCTGAACCTGTTGCCTATCTACCGCCGTCAAGAGGATAGGGCCGCGATCGCGTCCACTCGGGAGCGCTTGGGCGCACTAATCACTCAGCTACCCGCCAGCCGCGAAGCTGCCTACGGCGCGATCTCCCTGGGTAGGTCATACCAGCCGTTGGGCAAAGCTTTTAGCTGTGTATCTTCAAACAGCGCAGTCGAGTCTCGGCAATGGCTGGAGCGGGGCGAGGCGATCGCCGCTCAGATCAACGACCAGCGGGCTGGGTCATTTGCGCTGGGCGAGCTGGGCCACTTGGCTGAGTGTCGCGACGATTTTGGTACGGCCCTTAGCCTGACTCAGCAGGCCCAAGTAGCTGCTACCCAAGACCTAAACTCTGCCGATAGTCTTTATCTGTGGCAGTGGCAGGCCGGACGCATCTATCGTCAGCAGGGGCAGCCCGATAAGGCTCTGGCAGCCTACAACCAGGCTGTGGCCACCCTCGACTCCATCCGCACCGAGATTTTGACTGCCGATCAAGATGTGCAGTTTGACTTTCGCGATACTGTCGACCCCATCTATCGAGAGCTGATTGAGCTACAGCTGGCTAGGGTGCCCGACTCGCAGCGGATTGCCATTAAGCAACTGCCTCAGTCTGGAGCGTTTTCTCCTTTGGAGGCAGCTCTGGTGACGGCTGACGCCCTGCGTCTGGCAGAACTACAAAATTACTTTGGCAACGACTGCATTTTGAGCCCTGTAGCTGAGGCACGGGTTGATCTGCTAGCCGCGAGCACCGGTACTGCCGTGATTAGCTCGGTGATTTTTCCCGATCGCACCGCCCTAATTGCCAACATCCCGAACCAGCCGTCTCAGCTGGTTTGGATCAACAATACTCAGGAGTTGCAGACGACAACTATTGAGTTTCGTAAGGGAATTGAAGACAGGGCTACTGAACCCTACGACACTACCCTTGCCGAGCAGCTTTATGCTCAAATGATTGCGCCGCTGGAAGCAAGCCTTCAGAGTGCAGGCATCAACACGCTAGTCTTTATCCACGACGGCTTTTTGCGCAGCGTGCCCATGGCGGCTTTGCACAACGGCAGTCAGTATCTGATTGAAAAGTACGCGATCGCAACTACTCCCGCCCTGACGCTAACCGCACCCGCTGCTCTGCGGTCCGAGAACTTGCAGGCGCTGGTAGTCGGCAGTAGTAAATCAGTGACGGTTGATGGACAGATTTTTACTCCATTGCCAAGAGTGACTGGCGAGGTAGAAGCAGTCGTCGCCGCTTTGCCCAATAGCAAGCAGCTTTTAGACGATGAGTTTAGCCAAAGTCAGCTTCAGCAGGCCCTGCAAGCTGACACTTACTCTATTCTGCATTTAGCAACCCACGGGCTGTTTAGCCC
>JBARUP010000462.1:0-4102 GCA_049645805.1 Nodosilinea sp. | reverse complement strand
GGGTTGAGGAAACCGAGGTTAAGCCCGAAGCTAGCTTTGCCAATGACCTAGGCGCTGATTCTCTCGATACGGTAGAGCTAGTAATGGCTCTGGAAGAGGAGTTTAGCATTGAAATTCCTGATGAAGCAGCAGAGAGCATTGCCACTGTGCAAGATGCTGTCAACTTTATTGAGCAGAAAGCAGCTGCCTAGGCGCTGGGTACAGATGCGGGCATAGCCAGTTGGCAGGCGGGGTGCTGATTCATTTGGCATCTCGCTCTGTTAGTTCCTTAGGCTCAACGCTAGCCGCTGTCTCACCCTCCCTAACCCTGATACTCCTCTGTACCTGAAATTTGGCTATGGCAAACTCCGACTCAAAGCGTGTTGTGGTTACTGGCATGGATGCCATTACCCCCATCGGCAGCAGCCTAGAAGAGTACTGGGCGGGGCTGATGGCCGGGCGTAGCGGCACGGCCCGCATTACTCTCTTTGACCCATCTCAGCACGCCTCGCAAATTGCGGCAGAGGTTAAGGGCTTTGACCCAGGCGAGTTTCTCGACAAGAAAGAAGTCAAGCGCATGGACCGCTTTGCGCAGTTTGCCGTTGTCGCTGGGCAGCGCGCGCTGCTGCACGCAGGGCTAGAAATTACCGACCTCAATGCCGAACAGGTGGGTACATTCATTGGGTCTGGCGTGGGCGGACTCAAGGTACTGGAAGACCAGCAGGAGATCTATCTCAATCGAGGCCCTAGTCGCTGTAGCCCCTTTATGATACCGATGATGATTGCCAATATGGCGGCGGGGCTTACCGCTATTCATACCGGCGCTAAGGGGCCTAGTGCCTGTGCCGTAACGGCCTGTGCCGCTGGGTCTAACGCCATTGGCGACGCGTTTCGGCTGATTCAAAACGGCTATGCCCAGGCTATGATCTGCGGCGGCACCGAAGCCGCCGTGACGCCCCTAAGTCTGGCGGGCTTTGCCTCCGCTCGCGCGCTCTCAACTCGCAACGACGACCCGGCTACGGCCAGTCGGCCCTTTGACAAAACCCGCGACGGCTTTGTAATTGGTGAAGGCTGCGGCATTCTTATCCTCGAAGAGCTCAACCATGCCCTCAGCCGGGGAGCCACTATCTACGGTGAGATAGTGGGCTACGGCATGACCTGCGACGCTTACCACATGACCGCCCCCGTGCCCGGTGGCGAAGGCGCGGCTCGCTGCATACAGCTAGCTCTCAAGGATGCAGGGCTGTCGCCAGCTGACATTAGCTACGTCAATGCCCACGGTACCAGCACCCCTGCTAACGACCCCACAGAAACCCAGGCTATTAAAACCGCGCTGGGCGACGATGCCTACCGGGTGGCCGTGAGTTCTACAAAATCGATGACCGGGCACTTGCTAGGAGGCTCAGGGGGCATTGAGGCAGTGGCCACCTGCCTGGCGATCGCCAATGACGTTGCCCCGCCCACAATCAACCTACACGAGCCTGATGATGACTGCGACCTCGACTACATTCCCCACCAGAAGCGGGCGATGCCCATTGAAGTGGCAATTTCTAACTCCTTTGGGTTCGGAGGCCACAATGTCACCCTGGTATTTAAGAAATATCGCCCTTAGTAGCTACAATTTAGTAAGTATAATAGCTTAAAGCGTTCTTCGAAAATGTGCCCTTCGGTACTCAATCTTTGCGCCCTGCATTACTAGAGGGATTGACAATAGTCTGGTTGCGAGGTCTGCTGAAAAGCAAAGGCAATGTGTTTGATCGTTTGTGTCGTCTTGAAAGTTTGTGGCCTTGATTCATTGAGGCCAGTGATCGTGCCCCTGGGCTGACCCTAGTGCTGCGTGCTGCTCCGAAAACCCGTCGTTAAGCTGTTGAACCTATGGCTGTTGCAACCCAATCCCTGGAAGAAACCTGTATCAATTCCATCCGCTTCTTAGCAATAGATGCGGTTGAGAAGGCTAAGTCTGGTCACCCTGGTCTGCCCATGGGGGCTGCTCCTATGGCCTACGTGCTCTGGGATAAGTTTTTGCGGTTCAACCCCAAGAACCCCCAGTGGTTCAACCGCGATCGCTTTGTGCTGTCGGCGGGCCACGGCTGCATGCTGCAGTACGCCCTGATGTACCTGACCGGCTACGACAGCGTCACCCTTGACGATATCAAGCAGTTTCGCCAGTGGGGCGCTCGCACCCCCGGCCACCCCGAAAACTTCGAAACTCCTGGTGTAGAAGTCACCACCGGTCCCCTGGGGCAGGGCATTGCTAACGCAGTCGGTTTGGCCATGGCAGAAGCCCACCTGGCCGCCAAGTTCAACAAGTCCGACGTCACTCTAGTTGACCACTACACCTACGCTATTTTGGGCGACGGCTGCAATATGGAAGGGGTCTCAGGCGAGGCCTGCTCCCTGGCGGGTCACCTGGGTCTGGGCAAGCTGATTGCCCTATACGACGACAACCACATCTCCATCGACGGCTCGACCGATATCTCCTTTACCGAAGACGTGGCCAAGCGGTTTGAGGCCTACGGCTGGCACGTACAGCACGTTGAGAACGGCAACACGGATCTAGATGCGATCGCAAAAGCGATCGAAACGGCCAAGTCCGTCACCGATCGCCCCTCCATGATCAAAGTCACCACCACCATCGGCTACGGCTCCCCCAACAAGCAAAACACCGCTGGCATTCACGGGGCGGCGCTGGGCGGCGACGAAATCAAGCTCACCCGCGAAAATCTGGGCTGGGGCGGCGGCGACTTTGACGTTCCTGAAGATGCCTTTAGCCACATGCGTAAGGCCGTCGAGCGCGGTGCCGACCTTGAGGCCGAGTGGGAAGAAACGCTGGCGACCTACCGTGCCACCTATGGGACCGAGGCCGCCGAGTTTGAGCGCATGCTTGCCGGTAAGCTGCCCCAAGGCTGGGTCGACGCGCTGCCCACCTATACCCCTGAAGACAAGGCTCTGGCTACCCGCAAAAACTCCGAAATGACGCTCAACGCCCTGGCTCCGGCTATTCCTGAGCTGATTGGCGGTTCCGCCGACCTCACCCACTCGAACCTGACCGAGATGAAGATCTCCGGCAGCTTCCAGAAGGGGGCCTACGAAAACCGCAACCTGCGCTTCGGCGTTCGGGAGCACGGCATGGGCGCAATCTGTAACGGCATTGCCTTGCATAATTCCGGGCTCATCCCCTACTGCGCTACCTTCCTGGTGTTTGCCGACTACATGCGGGCGGCTATTCGCCTGTCGGCCCTGTCCCAGGCAGGCGTCATCTACGTCATGACCCATGACTCCATTGGTCTGGGCGAAGACGGCCCCACCCACCAGCCGGTGGAAACCATCGCTTCCCTGCGGGATATCCCCAACCTAACCGTGATTCGCCCCGCCGACGGCACCGAAACTTCGGGAGCCTACAAGATCGCTGTAGAGCACCGCAAGTCGCCCACGCTGATGGCCTTTAGCCGTCAGGGCTTGCCCAACCTGCCCGGTTCTTCGATCGAAGGCGTAGCGAAGGGAGCCTATGTGGTAGACGACTGCGACGGCACCCCCGAGCTAATTTTGATCGGCACCGGCAGCGAGGTGAGCCTCTGCGTCAAGGCGGCTGAGGAGCTGCGGTCTGCGGGTACCAGGGTGCGAGTGGTTTCGATGCCCTCTTGGGAACTATTTGATGCCCAAGATGCCGACTATCATGAGTCGGTGCTGCCTAAGGCCGTGACCAAGCGACTGGCAGTAGAAGCGGGTATCACCATGGGCTGGTGCCGCTACGTGGGTGGCGAAGGCGACGTGCTCGGCGTTGACCAGTTTGGAGCCTCTGCCCCCGGTGGCCTAGTGATGGAGAAGTACGGCTTCACCGTTGAGAACGTAGTCAGCAAAGCCAAGGCGCTGCTGAGCTAGTTGGCTGGAGCAAGCTACTAGGTTAGGCAATGATAGGAGGGGGCGATCGTGCGATCGTCCCCTCTTGCTATTCACACCTGCCGAACCAATCGAATTCCGTTCAGAAAGCTTCGAGTTATACTTAGCGCTAAAGGTAAGGATTATTCTTCCTTCTAAATCCTGTTCCGAGTAGCTACATCTCGATATTCACAAAGAGGCTTGGTGCAATGGTTCAAAAAATTGCCTTGTTCAACCATAAGGG
>JBARUP010000461.1:0-13093 GCA_049645805.1 Nodosilinea sp. | reverse complement strand
GTTTTGATCAGAGCTTTCCGTGGCTGACCCAGGTAGTCAGTCGCCTGGGAAGCAGCTACGACAGTCTTAGCCCATCTCTGCTGGAACAGATCGCGACCAGTGATAAGGCTACCGTGAGAGCAGCCGTTCAGCAGGCGCTGAACTGGGATTTTGACCGGGTGATCATGGCTCACGGCAGCATCGTCGAGCAGGGCGGCAAAGCTCAGCTTAAGCAAGGATACGAGAGGTTTCTGAGGTGTTCGCTGGCGTAATCTTCTGGTCTGAATACATCACATTGCTGAGCGCTACCGGCTGGAAAATAATGACAGCAGGCCAGTGTTCTAGGGCAGGTGACGATCGCACCCGTCAGTGATAGGCTGCGAAAGGCTTATCGCAACGGCTTCGTCCTAGAACTATGAACCTTTTGATTGAGCGCGTTCAGACTAGCTTGCTTGAACTGGTCGGCCAGTTTATTCAGCTCTTGCCTGGGCTTCTTCTAGGAGTAGTGCTGCTGCTGCTGACTGGCTACGTCGCTAAGCTTGTCCAAAGACTGGTGAAGCGGGCGAGCGAGCGCCTGCTGCCCAGCCGATCGCTACAGGTGCTGGCCGTGCAAATTGCCCGCATTGGCACCTGGGCGGCGGGAGTCATCACGGCGGCAGTAGTGGCTTTCCCTGATCTGCGGATGGGAGACATTATCGGGCTTCTAGGTCTGGGCTCTGTGGCTATCGGCTTTGCCTTCCAGGATATTTTTAAGAATTTTCTAGCCGGTATATTGCTACTGATTGAAGAACCCTTTCGTCTCGGTGACCAGGTCGTTGTGGCCGACTATGAGGGCACCGTAGATTCAATCAAGATTCGCTCTACGCAGCTGCGCACCTACACTGGCGAACTAGTAGAAATTCCTAACTCCATTGTGTTTACCAGCCCGGTGCGGGTGCTGACGGCCTCTCGCAGTCGCCGCACCGATCTTGACATCGGGGTTGATTATACAACCCCTTTGCCCTTTGCCAAGCAGACCTTTCTCGACGTTGTCAATCGCACTGACGGGGTGCTCAACTCCCCCAATCCAGAAGTTGACGTGGTGGGCTTTGGCGACAGCTCCATTGATTTCAAGGTGCGCTACTGGACAACCCCCCAGATTGCCGAGGTGCGCCGCACTAAGTCGAGGGTGGCGATCGCACTCAAGGCGGCCTGCGATGAAGCAGGCATCAACATTCCCTACCCCATTCGCACTGTGCATATGTTCGATCAGACCCAGTTCGACGAGAGCAAGCGCTTAACTGACGATACCGAGGCTGAAACTGGGGCCAACTAGGGGCATCGCTAGGCTAAAGTCAGCAGTGGGTAGATTTTTGCTAGAGGCAGCTGAACATGGCCCGACGAACCGCAGATGACGGAGTAGATCTAGCTCCTTTGATTGACCACTCGCTCTTGAGTCCTACAGCGACTTCGGAGCAGGTGGCCCAGTGGTGTGCAGAGAGCGATCGCTACGGGTTTGCCGCCGTCTGTATTGCCCCCTGCCACGTAGCTCAGGCAGTCGAGCTACTGCACAACACGAAAGTTGGGATCTGCACAGTGATTGGCTTTCCCACCGGAGCAACAACCTCGGCAGCCAAGCTCTACGAAGCGCAGGAGGCTGCCGAACGCGGTGCTACCGAGCTAGATGTGGTGATTAACCTAGGCTGGCTCAGGATGGGCCAAACCGACGCCGTGCACCGCGAAGTGGCCACTATTTGCGAAGAAACCGGGCTGCTGGTGAAGACTATTCTCGAAACCGCCGTGCTAACTCCGGCAGAAATTGCTCTAGCAGCCGACCTTTGCATGGATGCTGGAGCGGCCTTTCTCAAAACCAGCACGGGATGGCAAGGAGGGGCAACGGTCGAAGTCGTGCGCCAGCTAGCAGAGATCACCCAGGAGCGAGTGGGCATCAAAGCCTCGGGAGGCATTGGTACTGCGGCCCAGGCCGTAGCTCTGGTGCAGGCAGGCGCAACTCGCTTAGGCACCTCGCAGGGGCCAGAGCTGGTGCGTCAGCAGCAGGAGCTAGCGGGTAGGTAAGCTAGCGCCGCCCTGCTTCTTAGCCGGCGTTTAGCCGAAGGGCGATTAGGCCGACTAGGGTCAGCAATCCGAGCGATCGCCGAAAATAGTTGACGCCCTGAAACAGCTCTTGCCAGGCCCAGGTAAACCAGGTGCCAAAGGCAACCAGCGACGCGATGGTTTGCAGATCGCCGCTGGGCAGCACGCTCTGTAAGACGGTGGCTGCCACGGCAACCAAAATAGGTAGATTAGGCGGCTGGGCAATGACAATGTTGCCGTCGTCGTCGCGAAAGATGAGGTCAAACCACGAGGGCTGCACCGTGGAATTCTGCGGATCGGAGTTGGGTGAAGACATTTGGCCTATATGAGAGACTGCTGACGGTCAATCTAATGCGGCTTTCTGCCACAGTGCCTGTACCGGATGCTAGATTTAACCCGCATTCAATCATTAACCCAGGGTGCCCTGACCCCCGAAGCAGTTGGTCGGCAGCCCCGGTACAGGAGCCGCGATCGCAAACACATCGCCTGAGTAAAACCCCTGCTGGATCTCCTGCTGGCTTAGCCCTACCGAGGCCGTAGTGACATACAAGGTTGACAGATTGGGGCCGCCAAAGGTGGGGCAGGTGGGGCGCTGCACGGGCAGCTTGACTCGGCCTAGGGGCTCTCCTGCGGGGGTGAAGTAGGCCACGCACCAGCCGTCCCAAAGGGCTGTCCAAAGATTACCGGCGCTGTCGATCGCTAGGCCGTCGGGTTCTACCAATTCGTCACTGAAGTCTACAAGAACAGTGCGATCGCAAATATCCCCCGTTGCGCCTTCAAACCGGTAGGCGTAGATTTTACGCTGGGGTGAATCGATCAAATAAAAGGTTCTGCCATCGGGGCTCCAGCCCAGCCCGTTAGAAATAGTGAGCCCCGTTTCCATGACTCGCACTGTGCCGCTGGGGTCGTAGCTGTAGAGGGCAGCTCTACCAGGCTCAGGGCTAATAGAGCCCAGCCAGAATCGACCTTGGGGGTCACACTTACCATCGTTGAAACGAGTGCCAGGGGTATCAAACTCAAAGGCGTGCAGGGTTTCGACATGGCCAGACGTGAGGTCTAGACTAGCCACACGGGTGCCGATCGCCAGCAGCAGTTTTTCGCCCGCCATCAGCGCCAGGGCGCTGGCCATATCGCCAACATCCCAGTGGCAGTCGTCGCCGCTGCTGGGCTCGAACACATGAACGCGGTGGTTGAGGATGTCGACCCAGTAGAGCACCTGCTGCTCGCTATCCCACAGCGGGCCTTCTCCCAGACGAGCACGGGCATAGAGCACGTTTTGGGCCGTTAGCTTAGGCAAAGCAGTGCTTGGCATGGCGGGGTACCTGGGTTGAGTTACAGCAGCGTTACATAGGCTAGTTTGAGATCCCAGGCGAGAGGGAGTCGCCGGGGTTGAATCCAACGATTGCTTTTACATTCAAAACTACCCGACCGTAATTGGCAAAGGCCAGATTAATCTTGCCATTGATCTACCCGCAAAGATCCACCCGAAAATTTAGCGACCGAGAGCGATCGCCAACCCTATTCTCCTAAAATCTAAGCTCCAAAATTCAAAATTTCCTTACAGCCCCGCCGTCCGACGAACCTGCTCCGTCGTCTCGATCTGCTCCTGGCTAAACCCGGCCTGCTCTAGATGATCTAAATAGCCTCGGCTGGTGTATCGACCGTCGAGGGCAAGGGCCTGGCGGTAGTTTGCAACGGCCTGGGCACCGTCGTCTGCTGACCAGTAGGCTAGCGCCAGGGCCACCCAAGGGTGGGGATTCTGAGGCTCTAGCGTTGTGGCTGTCCGGGCTTCGGCAATCGACTCTTCGGTCTGTCCCAGCCGCTGGTAGGCCAGGCTGAGATTGTAGTGGGCAATTTCGTTATCTGGCTCAAGGGAGGCAGCGAGAGCGTGGGTATCGACCGCCGCCTCTAGCTGGCCATCGACTAGGTAGACAATGCCTAGGGCATTGAGGGCGGGCACGTAGTCAGGATTGTGCCCTAGAGTGGTCTGTAGGCTAGCGACAGCGGGGTTAGCGTACCCAGCTAGGTGCTGAGTCCAGCCCAGCAGTACCTGACCTTCGGGGTTACGGGGATCGAGGGCGGCGGCAATTTTAAAGGTTGCGATCGCCCGTTCGAGATCGCCCTGCTGCCTAAAGGCCAGGCCCTGCTGCCGGTAGCGCGCCGCCGTTTGGGTATCGACTAAGAAAGGCGGGTAGGCCAGGGTGTCTAAAGCCTCTAGCGATAGCGTTGCTTGCTGCCACGGCACCGCTGCCTCCCGCTGACAACTCACTAAAGCCACAGCGAGCAGCATACAGCAACAGACTTTTCCCATAGTGATGATCTGAAAGTAAGCGACAAACGGCTGACCGCCGCAGCGGGTCTTACGGCAAATCATACAACTGTATTCCACACAGCATTCTAGATAATGCACGAGCGCTCTAGGAGAACCGCTAAAGGGCACACCCGCGTCGATTTCCTATCTTTGTCCATCGTCTTTGAGCATCTGGAGTAAGCAGATACAGACGAGTCAATCGTTAGCGACTGCCTTTTGCCGTAAAATTTTGGCAGCGGCAGCACCCTTTCGATAGATTGTTGCTTAGTTCACTTCCTTCAGCGGCACCCTATGGCTACCGGATATCTTGCGCTCGTGCTCCACGCCCATTTGCCCTACGTACGCCACCCTGAGAGTGACTACGTTCTGGAGGAGGATTGGCTCTACGAGGCGATTATCGAGACCTACGTGCCGCTGCTGACCATGTTCGAGGGGCTCAAACGCGACGGCGTTGACTTTAAGCTCACCATGAGCATGACGCCGCCGCTGGTCTCTATGCTGCAAGACCCGCTGCTGCAAGAGCGCTTTGATGCCCACCTAGCCATGCTCGAAGAGCTGACCGAGCTAGAGGTCGAGCGTAATGTCCACAACGGTCACCTACAGTATCTAGCCGAAACCTACGCCAAAGAGTTTAACCACGTCCGTCACGTGTGGGAGAGCTACAGCGGCAACCTGGTCACGGCCTTCAAGCAGTACCAAGACAGCAACAACCTCGACATCATCACCTGCGGCGCTACCCACGGCTATCTGCCGCTGATGAAGATGTATCCCGAGGCCGTATGGGCGCAGATTCAGGTCGCCGCCGAACACTACGAAGACACCTTTGGCCGCCCGCCCGCCGGCATCTGGCTGCCCGAGTGCGCCTACTACGAAGGCCTAGAGCGCATGGTAGCCGACGCGGGCATGCGCTATTTTCTCACCGATGGCCACGGTGTTCTCTACGCCCGACCTCGGCCCCGGTTTGGCAGCTACGCCCCAATCTTTACCGAGAGCGGCGTCGCCGCCTTTGGCCGCGACCACGAATCGTCGCAGCAGGTATGGTCGTCGCAGGTAGGCTACCCCGGCGCGTCCGAGTATCGAGAGTTTTACCGCGACCTGGGCTGGGATGCTGAGTACGAATATATCAAGCCCTACATCATGCCCAACGGCCAGCGCAAGAACGTGGGCATCAAGTACCACAAGATTACTGGCAAGGGCCTGGGTCTCTCTGACAAACAGCTGTACGACCCCTACTGGGCGCGGGAAAAAGCCGCTGAGCACGCCGCCAACTTCATGCACAACCGCGAGCAGCAGATCGGCCACCTGCACGGGCTGATGCAGCGCCCACCAATCATTGTCTCCCCCTACGACGCCGAGCTGTTTGGCCACTGGTGGTATGAAGGCCCCTGGTTTCTCGACTACCTGTTCCGCAAAAGCTGGTTCGACCAAAATACCTACGAGATGACCCACCTAGCTGACTACCTCAAGGGTCACCCCACTCAGCAGGTGTGCCGTCCTTCCCAGTCGAGCTGGGGTTACAAAGGCTTCCACGAGTACTGGCTGAACGAAACCAACGCCTGGATCTATCCCCATCTACACAAAGCTGCTGAGCGCATGATCGACCTGGCCAAGCGTGAGCCCGCTGACGAACTAGAGTGGCGCGCCCTCAACCAGGCAGCGCGCGAGCTGCTGCTAGCCCAGTCCTCTGACTGGGCTTTCATTATGCGAACCGGAACCATGGTGCCCTACGCCGTGCGCCGCACCCGCACTCATCTAATGCGCTTCCAAAAGCTGTGGGATGACATTCTGCGCGGCAAAATTGACTCGGGCTGGATAGAGAAGATCGAGGTTGTGGACAATATTTTTCCCAACATCAACTACCGCGTCTATCGCCCTCTGTAGTCATGGTCACTCACGACAAGAGATCCAGACTCTTCTACAGCAAGGCATTAGCATTGGCATTAGGAAAGAAGGCCTTGCTTTTTGGCGTAGTCTGCGGGCTTAGCGTAACTACTGTTACGACTTTACTGTTACGACTTATTGCCTACCGCTGTGGTTAGCTCCCTTGATAGAGCCTGCGTGCTTAGTTTTAGACAACAGTGTGATGTGTTGTTTATGTATGATGAGCTCACCAGTGACCGCCTACACGCTCAAATCGATTGTTACTCAGGCTGCGATCGCCTCAGTTGACACCTACCGTACTCATATTTCTCCCCGCAAAGGATTTTCGTGTTCTCATCGGCTGCTGCACGGTAGCGAGTCGTGTTCAGGCTACGTTAGGCGCAGTCTTACTAAGCAAGATTTTGCGACAGCCTTGCAAAGCTCTATTCAGCGGTTTAAAGCATGTAGAACGGCAGCTCAAATGCTCCAGCTAAACCAGGTCCAGGGCGGATGCTTTATCGTTCCCTGCTGTATTCCTATTCCTATTTAAAAACGTGCTCATCTATTGCCTACATGACAGCGTCTGCATCGGATCGGTCTTACGCCCAACTCTTCCACAGCTGTCGAAAATTAACTCAGCGCTGCCCCAGCATGCTTTGGAAAAGGGGTGACGATAGGGTCGACGCAGAGCGCTGTAGTGGCCGCCTTAGTCTCTGGGGTGAACTATCTGGATTGAGCTAAGAGAGAACAACCATGCTGAAAGTATTTGCCGATCGCGGCGGCACCTTTACCGACCTCGTCGCCGTTACGGATGATGCCGCTGTTGCCAAACGACTTGCGAACCAAAGTCGATTTCAGGTAACGTCACTGCCCGACCAGCAGTGGGTTGTGGTCTACAAGCTGCTGTCAGAGCAGCCCCGCTACCAAGACGCGGTTATTCAAGGCATTCGCGACATTTTGAGTCTGTCAGACGAGGAACCCATTCCAGTAGACGAAATCAGCGTCGTTAAGATGGGCACGACGGTGGCAACCAACGCGCTGCTAGAGCGCAAGGGCGATCGCACCCTGTTTGTCACCACTCGTGGCTTCGGGGACGCCCTGCGCATTGGCTACCAAAATCGCCCCAATATTTTTGCTCGCCAGATCGAGCTTCCCGAAATGCTCTACGAGCGCGTCGTTGAGGTAGACGAGCGCTACACCGCCGAGGGTGAAGAACGAACTCCCCTCAGCGCTCAAACCCTAGCCCACGTCACTGAGGAGATGCAGCAGGCCTACGACGACGGCATTCGGGCCTGCGCGATCGTATTCCTTCACGGCTATCGCTACCCTGACCATGAACAGCGGGTGGCCGCGATCGCTCGGCAGGTGGGCTTCACGCAGGTCTCGGTGGCTCACGAGGTTAGCCCGCTAATGAAATTTGTCAGCCGGGGCGACACGACCGTACTCGACGCCTACCTATCACCCGTTCTGCGCCGCTACGTTGACCAGGTAGATGCGGCGCTAGCGACGAGCGACGGCAGCCAGGGCGGACCAAAGCTCGAATTTATGAAGTCAGACGGCGGCCTCACCGATGCCCGCCTATTCCAGGGCAAAGACAGCATTTTGTCGGGGCCAGCGGGAGGAATTGTGGGGGCGGTGAAAACCAGCCTTAGCGCCGGGTTTGACAAAATTATCGGCTTTGACATGGGCGGCACGTCTACCGACGTCTCGCACTACAACGGCGAGTATGAGCGCACGTTTGAAACGGAGGTCGCCGGGGTGCGGCTGCGAGCACCGATGCTGTCGATTCACACCGTAGCGGCCGGGGGGGGCTCGGTGCTGAGCTTTGACGGCGCGCGCTATCGCGTCGGCCCCGAGTCGGGAGGGGCCGCCCCTGGGCCAGCCTGCTACCGCCAGGGCGGGAGGCTGACGGTGACCGACTGCAACGTCATACTGGGCAAGCTCCAGCCAGAGTTCTTTCCGCAGGTGTTTGGCCCAGAAGGTAATCAGCCCCTAGATACCGAGGTGGTGCGGCAGGAGTTTGCCCGTCAGGCCGCCGCGATCGCGGCTCAAACCGGCGATCGCCGATCGCCTGAGCAGGTAGCAGCGGGCTACCTGGCCATTGCGATTGATAAAATGGCCAGCGCGATCAAAAAGATCTCGGTACAGCGCGGCTATGACGTCACCGAGTACACGCTGTGCTGCTTCGGCGGCGCAGGGGGACAGCACGCCTGCCTGATTGCCGAAGCCCTGGGCATGAAGCAGATTTTTCTGCATCCTTACGCCGGGGTGCTCTCGGCCTACGGCATAGGTTTAGCAGACGTTCGCAGCCTGCGAGAAACAGCGGTCGAAGCGGAGCTGTCTGCCGCCCTGCTGCCCCAGCTCAGCGCAACGCTAGACTCGCTGACCATCGAAGGACGCAGCGAAGTAGAGCAGCAGGGCTCAGATGACATTGAGATTGTTTGTAAAGTTCACCTCCGCTACGCCGGAACCGACGCGGCCCTGCTGGTTCCCTTTGGCGATCTAGCGACGATGCGATCGCATTTTCAGCAGCAGCATCAGCAGCGCTACGGCTTTACTCGTACCGATAAGGCGCTGATTGTAGAGTCGCTGTCGGTGGAGGTTATTGGTCGAACCCCGGCGCTAGCAGAACCCAGTCTCGCGTCGCGCTCTGCACCTTTAGAACCAGCTGCCGCAGTATCGTTCTACAGCCGCCGTCGGTGGCACGAGGCCCCGGTATATCAACGAAACGAGCTGCGGGCTGGCGATCGCATCGAAGGGCCTGCCCTGATCATCGAAGCTACCGGCACCAACGTGGTCGAACCCGGCTGGGCCGCTCGCCTAACAGAGCGCAACCAGCTGATTTTAAGCCAGCACTCAAGCCAGCAGCCTGGGTCTGAGGCGACCCTCGCGGCAGCCCCCGACCCGGTGCTTTTAGAAATTTTCAACAATCTATTTCAGTCCATTGCCGAGGAAATGGGCATCACCCTGCAAAACACCAGTCACTCCGTCAACATCAAAGAGCGGCTAGACTTCTCCTGCGCCCTATTTGACGCCGCTGGACAGCTCGTGGCCAATGCCCCTCATATTCCGGTTCACCTCGGCTCCATGAGCGAGAGCGTCCACAGCTTGATTGCCGCCCAGGGCAGCAGTCTGAAACCCGGCGATGTCTACGTGTCCAACAATCCCTACAACGGCGGCACCCATCTGCCCGATATCACCGCCGTCACCCCCGTATTCCTCGACTCCAAACGGCCTTTTTATGTCGCCTCGCGGGGGCACCACGCCGATATCGGCGGCATCACCCCTGGCTCTATGCCGCCCTACAGCACTACCATCGACCAGGAGGGCATTCTGCTCGACAACGTGCAGCTAGTAGAGCAGGGGCGCTTTTGCGAAGCCGAAATTCTAGCAGCCCTGACGAGCGGCGCTCATCCAGCCCGTAACCCAGACCAAAACATTGCCGATTTGCAGGCCCAAATTGCCGCCAACGAGCGCGGCAGTCAAGAACTCCGCCGCATTGCCGCTCACTATGGGCTACCCGTAGTGCAAGCCTACATGAAACACGTTCAGGACAACGCGACAGCCTCGGTGCAGCACGTCATTGAGCAGCTCAGCGATGGTCAGCTTACCTACCCCATGGATGGTGGTATCCAGATTCAGGTCAGCGTTACCATCGATCGCGCCCGGCGCACCGCCCACGTTGACTTCACCGGCACCTCTCCCCAGCAGGCCAGCAATCTCAACGCGCCTCTAGCGATCAGCAAAGCCGTGGTGCTCTACGTGTTTCGCACCCTCGTCGATGACGAGATTCCCCTCAACGCGGGCTGTCTTACTCCGGTCACCATCACCGTTCCCGCCGGCTCAATGCTGAATCCACGCTGTCCGGCAGCGGTGGTGGCAGGCAATGTGGAAACCTCCCAGGCAATCGCCAACGCCCTCTACGGTGCCCTTGGCGCTATGGCTGCCGCCCAGGGCACCATGAACAACTTCACCTTTGGCAACGAGCGCTACCAGTATTACGAAACGATCTGCGGCGGTGCAGGAGCCGGTCCTGGGTTTGACGGTGCCGACGCCGTACAAACCCACATGACCAACTCGCGGCTGACCGACCCCGAAGTACTAGAGTGGCGATTTCCGGTGCTGGTGGATAGTTTTAGGATTCGCCCTCGCAGCGGCGGCGACGGTCACTACCGAGGGGGCAACGGCGTTATTCGCCGCATTCAGTTTCGCCAGCCAATGACGGCGGCTATCTTGTCAGGTCATCGGCAGGTGCAGCCCTTCGGCCTAGAAGGCGGCGGTCACGGCAGCCTCGGCAAAAACTGGATTCAGCGCCAGGACGGTACCTCAGAGATCCTTGAGGCCTGCGCAGAAGTATCAATGCGATCCGGCGACTGCTTTGTGATTGAAACTCCCGGCGGCGGCGGCTACGGTATGGGTCACTAGAGTTCGACCAGAATGACGGCAACTGGGATCTTTGGCGTACTGACAAAGTCGCCCTATATAGGGCGACACCTTATAGATAGAGAGAATAAATAGAGAGGATTTTTAACGTAAACTCTAAGTTAGTCACTATTAGGTTGATGCTTCTTAGCTGACGAAAACTGGTGGCTACATTTCTCAAGCCTCTTTAGAAAAGTTAGACGTAAGAGCCACGAGATTTAGTTAGTCAACTAGGATCTCTGCTGAGAGCTATTGAAAGCCTCACGCTCCCAGCGAGGCTGATTCCAGAGGTGGTAGCCTAGCCTTCTCGACTGTTCAGACAACTCTTTAGTGAATGCTGATAAGTGCTACTGTGTGCTGACTCATTAGGTAAACGCTATAGTGACCTACCCTTGTTGTGACATCAGCGATCGCTATCATAGCCCCCCTAGTGCTGATAATAATGAGGCGCAGCTCAGGACAATCGTTGATACTCTGCCCGCTTGCATTTCTTACATTGACGCAAGCCTGCGCTATCAATTTGTCAACCAGACCTATGAATCGTGGTTCCGTATCGACTGCCAGGCGATTGTTGGCCGCTACGTTTGGGATGTCATTGGCCATGCGGCCTACCAAAAGGCTAAGCCCTACGTTGAGCGTGTTTTTGAAGAGGGCATAAAGGTCTCCTATGAGACAACCATCCCCTATGAGCGAGGCAGTCGGCACGTCAGCGGCACGCTGATACCCGATCTCGACGCCTCATCTCAAGTACGAGGCCTATACGCGCTGACCGTCGACATCAGCGACTATAAGCACACCGAGATGCAGCTCCGCCGCAGCGAAGCCGCCCTGGCTAAAGCCCAGGAAATTGCCCAAATCGGCAGCTGGGAGTTTGACCTAGCCAGCCAAACCCTTGACTGCTCCAACGAGATGTTTCGGCTGTTTGGCCTATCCCCCGGTGCTCTGCCCCCCAGCCTGCCTCAGATCGCTCAGTTTTTCTCTGCTGACGACTGGGCTCAGGTGCAGCGGGCGGCTCAGCTGCTTATAGCCACAGGAGAACCCCAGCCCTTTGCCGGACAGATTGTGCGCCCTGATGGCGAAGGCCGCTACTTAGAAGGCAGCAGCGAAGCAATTAAAGATGGCCAGGGCAATGTAGTGAGACTGCTGGGCACGGCCATGGATGTGACCGAGCACAAGCAGCGCATCGATCAGCTGCGGCTGCTAGAATCCGTCATTCTCCACGCCAACGACGCCGTGTTGATTACCGATGCCGACCCCGTCGACTCTCCCGGTCCCCGCATCATCTATGCCAACCCGGCCTTTACCAAAATGACCGGCTACACAAGCGCCGAGGTGGTCGGCCAAACCCCTCGAATTTTACAAGGCCCTAAAACCAACCGGGCTAGCCTAGACCGAATTCGAACTGCCCTCAAAACTCACCAGCAAATTCGAATTGAGCTACTTAATTACCACAAAGATGGCGGCGAGTTTTGGGTTGAGATGGAGCTAGTCCCCGTGGCCAATACGAGTGGGCAGGTGACTCACTTTGTCGCATTTCAGCGGGATGTCAGCCGTCGCAAGCGCACTGAGCAAAAGCTGAAGGAACAGGCAAAACTAATTGACATTGCCACCGATGCCTTTCTGGTGCGAGATTTGAACAGTCGACTGCTATTTTGGAGTCGAGGCGCTGAGCAAATCTATGGCTGGCAAGCTGAGGAAGTGCTGGGCCAAAATGTGGATCGATTGCTCAACCCAGAGCTCTCCCATCAGGTGGAGGCCGCCTGGCAAGCCGTTCTAAGCCGGGGCGAATGGCAGGGGGAGATTCTCAAATATACTAAAGCCAATGAGATGCGGACGATTGAGAGCCGCTGGACGCTGGTCCGCGACTCGTCCGGCAACCCCACAGCCGTGCTTTCGGTTGACACCGACATCACCGAGCGCAAACAGCTCGAAGCGCAGTTCCTTCGCGCCCAGCGTTTAGAAAGTCTGGGGACCCTAGCTAGCGGCATTGCCCATGATCTCAACAACATTCTGACCCCGATTTTGGGCATTGCCCAGATTTTGCCCTATAAGCTGCCCGATGCTGAGCTATCAACCTTAGAGCTGTTCAACATCCTGGCTAAATCGGCCAAACGAGGAGCCGCTCTGTCTAAGCAGATTTTGACCTTTGCACAAGGCTCTGCCAATGACTTTACGGCCCTCAATATCCGTTACTTGCTGGCGGAGGTTAGACGATTTACGCAACAAACCTTTCCCAAGTCGATCACCATCCGCGTCGATGTTCCTTCAGATCTCTGGATGATTATGGGGGATGCAACCCATCTCTATCAGGTCTTAATGAATCTCTGCGTAAACGCTAGAGACGCGATGCCTGACGGCGGCGTGCTCTCCCTCACGGCGCAAAACCTCTATCTGGAAGACACAGCCAATCCCAAACCCCCTGCCGGTCTAGACAGCGGTGCCTATGTG
>JBARUP010000460.1:0-11328 GCA_049645805.1 Nodosilinea sp. | reverse complement strand
GTTCTGAAGGCGGTATAAGTACCGCAGCATCTCCGTTTCGGAGTGGTAGCGGTTGAAGGTGGGGTGGGTGAGGTAGGGAGTGGTGCGGGTAAGGGGGGATGAGGGGGAGAGAGAAAATGAGGGGGTGAGAGAGTGAGGGGGTGAGGAAGCGGCTGGATTTTGGATTTTGGATTTTGGATTTTTACTACCAGTAAAGATAGTGATCAAGTCTTGAAGATCGGCCTCGGTGACGGTTTCATCGAGGGCAACGATGAGAGTTTCACTATCCAGCACCCGCAGGTTAATGCGGCGGGCGGCGGCGCGCTTAAGAATGGCAGTCTGACTAACGCCCACGCTAACCCGCAGGGTATCGAATACCGGCTCTTTGCTCAGCCCGAAGCCCGCTTCACCAAGGGCATAAGCCAGGGCTTGAGTCTGATAGTGAATGCGGGCGGCGATCGCCAGCAGCCCCTTCGGCCCGTGATAGACGGCGTACATACCTGCCATGATCGCCAGCAGCACCTGAGCGGTACAGATGTTGCTGGTGGCAGCATCGCGGCGGATGTGCTGCTCGCGGGTTTGCAGCGTCAGGCGCAGGGCAGGGTTACCGTAGGTGTCTTTAGAAACGCCCACCAGGCGACCGGGCAGCTTGCGGGCAAAGGTGCTGCGGGTCGCAAAAAAGGCGGCGTGGGGGCCACCATAGCCCAAAGGCACGCCAAAGCGCTGGGTATTTCCCACGACCACGTCGGCCCCAAATTCACCAGGGGGGCGCAGTAGGGTAAGGCTGAGCAGGTCGGCGGCGACGGTGACCAGAGCCCGACTGGCGTGGGCCTGGGCGATGAAATCGGCATAGTCATAGACAGCGCCGTCGGTGGCGGGGTACTGCAGCAGCACTCCGAACACAGGCATGTCAAAGCTGAAGCTGCGGTGGTCGCCAACCATGACCTCAATGCCCAGGGGCAGAGCGCGGGTTTTAACGACGTCGATAGTTTGGGGATGGCAGGTCGCAGAGACCCAGAACGTTTTGGAGTCTTTTTGCTTGCGGGCGTTGAAAGCCAGCGTCATAGCCTCAGCAGCGGCGGTGCCTTCGTCCAGCAGGGAGGCGTTAGCGATTTCTAGCCCCGTCAGGTCGGTCACTAGGGTTTGAAAGTTAAGCAGCGCCTCTAGCCGTCCCTGGGCAATTTCGGGCTGGTAAGGGGTGTACTGGGTGTACCAGCCAGGGTTTTCGAGCACGTTGCGCTGAATTACCGCTGGAGTAAAGGTGTTGGCGTAGCCTAGCCCCAGGTACGATCGCCACACCTGGTTCTGAGTAGCGATCGCCCTCAGCCTAGCGATCGCAGCCGCCTCGTCTAGCCCCTGGGGCAAGTCTAAAGACTGCCTGAGGCGGATTCCATCAGGCACCGTCGCGCTAATCAAGTCGTCGAGAGAGGTATAGCCCAGCGCTGTCACCATATCTTCAATGTCGTCGGTCGTCAGCCCCAGGTGGCGGTCTACAAAGGGACTAAGCTGCACAGAGCCATCGCTAGAGTCAGGAAAAACGGTAGCGACATCGGCAGTACTGATTTCTGGGAAAAGTTGTGTCATACCCGTCTGCGGATGGCTCCATAAATCAACAGAACTTAGTCGGTAGCGCCCAGCGATGCGCTAGTCTCCTTCATATCTTGAAACATTCGGGGTAAACTTGCTGCCCTCAGCCTACAGAATCTAGCCCCGCTGCGACTAAACGCTCAACAAAGGAGAGGATGGCAGCAGCCGTCTCTTGAGGTTTCTCTAGATGTGGTACGTGACCGCACTGGGGAATCCAGACCAGCTGACAGTCCGCGATCGCGCCCTCAAACCGCCGCGCGTCTCTGGTGCCTAAGATCTTGTCCTGCTCACCCCAAACCACCAGCGTAGGGCAGGTAAGGTGAGAAACTTTTGCGGTCAAGCTGTAGCCGCCGCTCTTGGTAAACGCAATTAGGGCCTCCTTCCAGCCCGGACACTGGAGGTGCAGCGCCGCGCACAGTTCGGCATCAGGGGTAGCCAGTGCTTTGTCAAAGTAGGCCTGGCGGCTGATGCTGCGCCGCACGCGAGGGTTGCGCAAGAAGGCCGTAGCCAGGCTGTCGAGCGGCGGCACCATTAGGCTACCCATGGCCGGTCCAGCGGTAAAACCCGCCGCATCAAGCAGCACCAGGCTGGCGACAGCTTCAGGATAGCTAAGGGCAAAATCAATCGCGGCGGCCCCGCCCATCGACGCCCCCACCAGCACCACCGGGCGAGTAATCATCTGCTGCCAAAAACTGTACAGGTGCAGCTTAATTGCCTCGGGAGATAGAGCGGGGTAAAGGGTGCGATCGCTAAATCCAAACCCTAGCAAATCGACAGCCCAGGTGCCGGGCGGCAGCAGCGGCAGCAGCCGACGAAACTCCAGCAGCGAGCTATCGAACCCGTGAATGAGCAGCAGGGGCGGAGCGTCGCCACTTTCTAGTGAGACATAGGCCGTGGGGATGGGAGCTGTGAGCAGGGGTGTCTTGATCGCCGCGACCTTTACCTGAGCCGCCAGATCAATCGAGGTAGACTCACTTAGCCCCGCAGCGGCGGCGGGTAACACAGAAACAGCCATAGCGCGTCGAGATTATTTGCAAACCTGCTGCATATTCTCACGTCCTGGGCTGAGCTGTGTCATCAGCTTACCGGTGCAGATGAATCATATGAGACCCAATAGCAATGCCGTACTCACCATAGATATCTTGCCCCAGTAGACCCTGACTACCGCCAATCGCCACTTTTACCTGCTCATGACGGAGGCCGCCCAGTTCTACAGCATTGACGTAGCCTATGGGTAGAGTGACTACGCTGCCGTCGGCAATTCTGGCCTGGGTTTCACCGACAACGGTGACCCCGACCGTCTGGGCCATCTCGGGCGTAATCAACGTGCCGGTGGCTCCGGTATCAAACAGCATCGAAAAGGTTTGAGCGCCGCTGCTGCCCTGTAGGGTAACGGCCACTACTGGAGTACCCCCCTGCCGCTGCTGAATGGGAATTTGGGCCGCCAACCCAGTCGGCAAAGCCGCTGTGGGAGCGGGGGCAGCGGCGGCTGGCGCAATTGGACCACTGGCCCGGCGCTGTGCCGCCGCTAGATGCTGCCCGTACTCTTGGACTTTAGTTTGAGCCTGGACGCGGTTGGGGCTGCCGGTAGGTACCTGCTCCATCAGGGCGACTGCCTGCTGCCAGCGACTGGCCGCCAGTTGCCAATCGGATTTTGACTGGGCCGACTGACCGATCGCCACCGCGCTGGTGGCCCGATTTACCGCCTCGCGAAAGGGATCTGGGGCTAGGGGCACCGGTGCGGCCTCAGCGGCGGCTGACAAGACGGTCTGATCGGGGGCGGCTGAGGTCTGAGACGTTTCTACAGGTGCCGTTAGCTGGCCCACACTCAGGGGCACACAACCTGCCAAACTTAAGGCCACAGATCCCAGCATGAACCGATTTACGATTACCCAGGTTCCCATCGCTGCTGCTCCATGCTTTGCCTAAAAAATCTAAATACTAGAGTTCCCCGTCTATACCATCATCATCGCTCTCGTCACCATTCCTGCGGCCTCATCCTGCAGACGCGAAAACCAAGGTATCAAAGGCCGACGCCTAGACGACTTTTAGAAAACGTCATCTAGAGCGTGGTTAAAAGTTGACCTTATGGGCTTAGGATAATAGCGATTTGTAGCGTTAAGCAAAACACCATGGTTTTTCTCGATGCCCCTTCCGCCGTGCTGGTTTTAGCTGATGGCTCAACGTTTCAAGGCTGGTCCTTTGGGGCACCGGGCACCGTCATGGGCGAGGTCGTTTTCAATACCGGCATGACAGGATATCAAGAAGTGATGACCGATCCAAGCTACTGCGGACAAATCGTCACTTTCACCTATCCCGAGTTGGGTAATACCGGCGTCAACCCCGATGACGAGGAGTCGAGCCGCCCCCACATCAAAGGTGCGATCGCCCGCAACGTCTGCGAGATTCCAAGCAGCTGGCGCTCAACCCAGTCGCTACCCAACTATCTGAAGACCCACAAAATACCGGGTATTTTTGGTATCGATACCCGCGCTCTCACCCGCAAGCTGCGTACGGTAGGGGCTATGAACGGCGCTATCTCAACCAGCGTACTCGATCCTCAGGAGCTGCTGCGGCAGCTTCAGGACGCGCCTTCTATGGCTGGCTTGAATTTGGTAGACAAGGTTACCACTGACCAGGTCTACGAGTGGACCGAGGGCACTGACCCCGTATGGGAATTTGGCCCCGCAACCGCAGGACTGGGAGAGCAGAAACCGCTGACGGTCGTTGCCGTTGATTTTGGGGTCAAGCGTAATATCCTGCGTCGTCTGGCCAGCTACGGCTGCCGAGTCATTGTGGTACCCGCCAGCACCAGCCCTGAGCAAATCATGAGCTACCAGCCCGACGGCATTTTTCTTTCTAACGGTCCTGGTGATCCAGCCGCTGTTACCAAGGCTCCAGAACTAGTGCAGGCGCTCTTAGATTACTCACTACCTACCTTTGGCATCTGCATGGGTCATCAAATTCTCGGGCTGTCGCTGGGGGCGTCAACGTTTAAGCTGCGGTTTGGCCATCGGGGGCTCAACCAGCCCTGTGGCTTAGAAAGACAGGTCGAAATCACCAGCCAAAACCACGGCTTTGCCCTGGACGCCGCCTCAATTCCTGAAGACACGGTCACGGTGACCCATTTGAATTTGAACGACCAGACTGTGGCCGGGCTGTCCCACAAAACTCTGCCGCTCTTTTCGGTTCAGTACCATCCAGAAGCCAGCCCTGGCCCCCATGACGCCGATTATTTATTTGCCAAATTCGTAGACACTATGCGTGATCACCAGCAGCAGCTAGCGCTCCAAAGCTAAGGGGCTTAAGGCTCAGTCGCGGCACTTTCCGACAGAATCTAGCAGGCTTTGGTTAACCTGCTGTATGCTGACCGTCTACAGTAGGTTACTAGTTCTGGGTTTTCAGGTCTGGCTTGATTTCAAGCTTTTCGCTCAGACCGTACGGTTTCACCCCTTGCAGGCAGTGGTATCCTGACCTATATTTAACGTCGAACTAGAGCACCGAGGAGGTTTCCCATCGCTGAATCTCTAACCCTGACCGTAAGCTTGCGAGGCACTCGCGATGTCAGGGGAACCTATCAACTTTTTCGCCTCACAGGTCTGCTAGACGCGTTCTCGGAACCTGCCTTTCGCAAGGCGATGACCAAGTATGTCGATGCTGGGCCGACCAACATCATTCTTGATCTGGCCGCTATTGACTTTGTCGATAGCTCGGGGCTAGGCGCACTTGTGCAACTGGTTAAGAAAGCTACTACCGAAGGTGGCACCGTGCAGTTGGTTACCAATCCTCGCGTAACCCAGACTGTGAAGCTGGTGAGGTTAGAAAAGTTTCTGTCGCTTCAGCCCTCGGTGGATGATGCGATCGCCAACCTTGATAATCCTCCTGGTAAGTAGCCTTTGCGCTCTATTGGCTTAGCCAGAGGCAGTCGTGGCTGAACTCTCCTCAGATTCGTCGTCAAGCCTGCAATGGCTGCTTCAGTTCAGCGCCTGCGATGCTGCTACGACTCTCTCGTCGGCGCAGATTGCAGCACTGTCACCCGTGGCTCTGGCCTACATTGGCGATGCGGTTTACGAACTGTTTGTGCGGGGCAGTCTTTTGCTTCCGCCCAAACGTATTCAGGTGTTCCATCAACAGGTCGTCAATCAGGTGCGGGCTGAGCAGCAGGCACAGCAGGTAAAGCAGCTCGCGCCGCTGCTAAATGAAACTGAGCAAGACCTGCTGAGGCGAGGGCGCAACGCCTCCTCGCGGGGACCCCGACGGGTTGATGGGCAGGTTTATCAGCAGTCGACCGGGTTTGAAGCCCTGGTAGGATACCTCTACTTGACTAATCCGACTCGTCTTGTAGAGCTGCTCAGCACCCTAGAGCTATCGACTCCCCCGCCCAATGGAGCGTCCTAAGACCACAGCAGTCTGATGACCGCTGCAGGAGTCAGCTTCCCTAGGGCTGCTGTTCCATCTGCCAGACGGCGCGCACCAGACGGATATCCTCATAGCTAAAGGTAGAACCTAGGCGATCGCGCAGCTCGCTCAGCGAGCTATTTTCCATCTCAGCCAGCACATCGACAATGGCTCGCTGCTGCTCCGCGTTGACCAGCTGGTTCACGTCTACCGTTTCTCCCTGTCGAATCAGCAGCTCCAGGTGGCTGGCGATGGTGGTAGCTTTTAGACCACGCTGAGCGGCCATCTCCTCAACGGTGAGCCCCTGACGGTGAAGGTCTAAGGTTTGACGGTGGGTGTCTCCCACCGACTGTCGGCGCGGGCGGGCAGGGCGATCGCGCTGACCCGCCCCTGGATCAGACTCTAGACCGTAGTCGGCACAAAATTGACGAACGGCTGCGGTAAATGTTTCGCCATACTGAGCAAGCTTGCGGCTGCCTACTCCAGACACCTGACCGAAGGCATCTAGCGTTTGGGGTCGAGTGCGAGCCATCTGCCGCAGGGCCGATTCTGGAAAGACGACATAGGGAGGCACGCTCTGCTGATCGGCCAGCTGCTTGCGTAGGGCTTTAAGTACGGTCAGGAGCTGAGCTACCTCTGGAGAGTCCTCAAGGGTAGAGGCTTCTGCGGTGCCAGGAGCGAAGCCCTTCGGCACCGCCACCTGCACCGAAATTTGCTTGCGCAGCACCTGCCAGCTAGCGGCGTTGAGCCTGAGTACCGGGTAGCCATCGCTGGTTTCGTCAACTAGCCGCTGGTGCAGCAGCGATCGCCCCAGCAGCCGCCATTCGTCCACCGAACGGTCTTTGCCAATACCGTGGGTTGAGAGCTGATCATGCCGCAAATCCATCACCTTCTGCTTCTTCGAGCCCCGCAGCACGTCAATGACATGGGCCATGCCGAAGCGTTCCTGACAGCGAGCTACGCAAGAGAGAAATTTTTGAGCTTCAACAGTCCAGTCTTCAATGGGCGGCGGATTGGTGCAGTTGTCGCACTGGTGACACAGCCCTTCTATGGGTTCGCCAAAGTAGCTGAGCTGCACCCGGCGGCGACAGACGGTTGTTTCGGCATAGTCCACCATTTGCCGGAGCTGCTGGCGGGCAATGCGCTGCTCGTCAGCGTCAGGCTTTTGGCTAATTAGGTACTCTGCCGTAGCAACATCGCCGTAGGCCATGTATAAGGTGCAGTGGGCTGGCTCACCATCGCGCCCGGCTCGGCCACTCTCCTGGTAGTAGCCCTCAATGTTGCGGGGAATATCGTAGTGGATTACGAAACGCACGTCGGGCTTGTTGATACCCATGCCGAAGGCTACCGTGGCTACCATCAGCCGCACGTCATCGCGAATAAAGCGAGTTTGGTTCTCCCGCCGAGTCGCATCGTTCAACCCGGCATGGTACGGCAGTATAGATTCGCCATCCTCAGCTAGACGCTGGGCTATTTCGTCTACTCGTTTGCGGCTGAGGCAGTAGATAATGCCTGCACCCTGATGCTGTTTTACCTGTCGTCGTAGCTCCTGGTAGCCGTCACGGCTCTTGGGGCGAACCTCATAAAACAAGTTGGGGCGGTTGAAGCTTGAAATCTGTACTAGCGGGTCACGCAGCCGCAGCTGCTGTGCAATATCTCCCCGCACTCGTTCGGTGGCGGTAGCCGTTAGCCCCATCAAGCCAATCTGCGGAAATTTCTCTCGCAGCATCGAGAGTTGGCGGTAATCAGGCCGAAAGTCGTGGCCCCATTCCGACACGCAGTGGGCTTCATCAATAGCAAAACCGCTTATCCCAACCGTCTGAATCAGCTGTCCTAGCAAACTAAAAAAGCCAGGACTCATGAGCCGCTCAGGCGATACATACAGCAGCTTAACTTTGCCAGCTAGCAGATCCGCCTCCCGCTGCCGAATCGCATCGTAGTCCAAAGAGCTGTTTAGGCAGATAGCGGCGATGCCGTTGTCTTGCAAACTATCTACCTGATCTTGCATAAGCGCAATTAGGGGCGAGACGACTACCATTGTCCCCAGCTTCAGCAGGGCAGGTAGCTGGTAGCACAGTGACTTGCCACCCCCGGTAGGCATGATCACCAGAGCATCCTGGTTTTTCAGCACGGCCTCGATTACAGAGCGCTGCCCAAGCCGAAACCGATCGTAGCCAAAGTGGTGTTTGAGGGCTGTTTCCAGAGAGGGAAACGCCGTCTTGGGTGATACGACCCCGGTCATAGGCAACGCTTAAACTACTATCTACACGCGTTCAAGTGTACTCTTTCAAGAAGCTTTGGTATCTTCATGGCCTCTGAATTAATCTGAATTAACTAAGATGGGTTAACCCGGGCGTAGCAGGCGTACGCGTCACGGTAGCGCTCTAGACGATGTAGAGCCACTCCTCGAAACAGCCAGCCCTGGGAGTGATCAGGAGCGATCGCCAGCACCCGGTCTGCTAGAGCCAGAGCCCGATCAGGATGTCCCAAGTGTATCAGGCACACAGCCTGGTAGACCAGCGCCGTTACCTCTTCAGGACAGACGACAGCGGCTTCTTCAAAGCAGCGCAGCGCCCGGTCGTAGGCCCCGGCGTTTGCCAAGGCCTCTCCCTCGGTGTACCACCTATAGAACGAACTCCCGGGCAAAGAAGATAAGAACCCTCCCTGAGAGCCGAGAGCAGGGGACGTGGCTGGACTGACAATAGGCTTCATGGCTGACAGAAACACCGCAATTAATTGATTGGGAAACTACAGCATGCCTAGAACCAATGCCGTAACCTTACTCTTCCCTAAAAGCCCTCGGTTAAAACAGTAGGATCACCCACTTTTGGAATACTGCCTGGCCGCGCCTGCACATAACCTCAATTTTCAAGAGCATAGTGCTCTGCCCCAGCGAAATTCTCTAGCCGTCGCATAAGTTTACGTCTGCCCCGATCCCTCTCGGTCTCGCTAGGCTGGTGATACCAGAGACCTTATACAGGTGGCCCAGATGTCTCTGCATTTTTGGCATCAACAATTCGTCGGCCAAAATCTCATCGTTTGAGAAGTTTTGCAGACTGTAAAGCAATGTTACAAGAATGACGTCATAACAGCATACTGGCTTGACGGCTACCGCTAGTTCCGTTTAAGTTGGCTACATACCTGGGTTACCACTATTTAGAAAACGCTATGGAAGAGCAAAAAGCCACTAAGGTCACGCTGTACCTACCCCCTGACCTACACCGCCAGTTAAAGATTCGCTCCGCTGTCGAGGGTGAGGCTATGTCTTCCATTGCTAAGCGTGCAATTGATTTTTACCTAGCCCATAGCGACATAGTCGCAGAGAGCTTAGAGTCTTCCTTTGGGCAAACTCACCGCATTCATAGTTGTCCCAGCTGTGCTTCGTCGGTGGTGTTTCGAGAAGGTGATTTAGTCGAGGTAGTTCAGACAGCCGCAGCTGGTGCTAGCGAGGGTAATCAATCAGGTACTGCTGTTGTTCCTGAGGTTGCTGCCGGTACTAGTTCCCGAGAAGAAGGAGAGTTGGTTGTTTGCTAGGTACAGATTTAACCGACCTAGCTGTAGTTAGCTAAGACAGCGCTTTAAATTGCCCCGTAGCCTTGAAAAGGGATTTTGGTTATGAGAGAGGATTTGAACGTACTAGTACAGGCCCAATATCCTCTGATCTACCTGGTCACTTTTGAGGAGGAGCGGGCCGAGCAAACGGTTGCCGTGGTTGCTCGTCACTTGGCTAAAGAGCAAGAGGTAAAAGGACCAATGCGGGTCTTTACCTGGACGATGACTCGGGGCATGGTCGAGTTTGGTAGCCAAGGCGCAGGTACTCAAAACAATAATACCGTCTCTCCAGAGGCCGCAGTAGAGTGGGTGATTCGCCAGCGCGAACCCGGTATATTTATTTTCAAAGATCTTCACCCCTTTAAAGATTCCCCAGCCGTTACTCGCTGCTTGAGAGATGCGATTGTATCTCTAAAAGGCACTCGGAAGACTATTGTGCTGATGTCTCCGATACAGGAAATTCCCATTGAGCTTGAGAAGGAGGTAGTGGTTCTTGATTTTCCGCTGCCCAATATGTCAGAGCTTGACGAGGTTCTCTCTACTGAAATGAATCGAGCTCGTGGCAGCAGCATCTCTACCGAGGAGCGCGAAAAGCTGTTGAAAGCTGCTCTAGGTCTAACCCGTGACGAGGCCGAGAAGGTTTACCGCAAAGCGCGGGTGATGGCCAAGCGCCTGACTGCTGAGGAAGTTGATATCGTACTTTCTGAGAAAAAGCAGCTTATCCGCCGCAACGGCATTCTAGAGTTCATGGATGTAGATGAAACCATTAGCTCTGTAGGTGGCCTTGAAGAGCTGAAGCACTGGCTGAAGCAGCGCTCTGATGCGTTTACTGAGCGGGCTCGCGAGTACGGTTTACCCCAGCCCAAGGGGATGCTGATCTTGGGAGTACCAGGCTGTGGAAAATCGCTGATTGCTAAGACCACGTCTCGACTATGGGGACTACCCCTGCTGCGCCTTGACCTAGGTCGAGTATACGACGGGTCAACAGTGGGACGGTCTGAGGCTAACCTGCGCAATGCGCTCCGCACAGCTGAATCAATTTCTCCGTGTGTCCTATTCATCGACGAAATTGATAAAGCTTTTGCGGGCGGTGTAGGCTCTTCGGATTCTGACGGTGGCACCTCTAGTCGTATCTTTGGCACCTTTCTGACCTGGATGCAGGAAAAGACCTCACCTGTATTTGTGATGGCCACCGCCAACCGGGTTGAGAAGCTGCCCAGCGAGTTCTTACGTAAGGGACGATTCGACGAAATTTTCTTTGTCGACTTGCCCAACGCAGAAGAGCGCAAAGATATTTTTCAAATCCATCTGCAAAAGCGCCGTCGCGACATTGAGCGCTTTGACCTTGATCAGCTAACTAAGGTCTGCGATGGATTTTCCGGAGCTGAAATCGAGCAGGGGCTGATTTCGGCCATGTACGAAGCGTTTGCCCAAGGACGTGAATTCACTCAACTCGACATCATTGCGGCAATCCGAGCTACGATGCCGCTGTCGAAGACGATGAGTGAGCAGGTCACCGCCCTGCGGGATTGGGCCCGCCAGCGGGCGCGTCCGGCGGCAGCCTCCGTCGCTGAGTATCAGCGGATGGAGTTTTAACAGGCTTTCCTCCCGGCGGTATCCGGGGGAAGGGCTAGCACTTGCTAGCAGTTAGGTTCCAGATAGCCCATAGCTAACTGGTTTTGTCTCTCTCAAACCTCGTTGTCTCTCTCACAATTTCCCTACAGGAGGAAACACCATGTCTCACTTCAGCACCCTTCGCACCAAAGTGACCGATGCTGAGATCCTTAAGCAGTCTCTGGCTGACTTGGGTAT
>JBARUP010000459.1:0-2666 GCA_049645805.1 Nodosilinea sp. | reverse complement strand
TATCTGAACATAATTCTGCGCTTGACTATCTGGTTTTTGCTCACCGCTGACCTAAGCTGGGCCAACATTTTGATCGGGGTCAGCGTGGCGCTGCTGCTGCCTCGGGGGGTGACCAGCCCAGGCCTGCTGAAGGACTGGCTGATCACGCTGTGGGAAGTGGTGGTGGCGATTCCCCAGGCTTATAAAGAAGCCTTTGAAATTATGATTCGCCCTCACCACGACGAAGCTGTGCTGGTAGAACGGGCTAAGCCCCGCCGCACCCCTGGCCTGATTTTTCTCGATATTTTCCTGATTACGTTCACCCCCAAAACCATCGTGCAGCGCTACTACGATCGGGGCTGGTACGAAGTTCACTACATTCAGCGGAGGCAGACGCGATGACTTTGGTGCTGATTGCCATGATCTGTGCTCTGCTAATTCCGATGATCGAGGCGCTGCAGGATGAGGATATCTGGCAGCGGATGCTCGCGTTTGCCAGCATTGCCACTAAGACTTCAGTGATGATTTTAGTGATCGCGGTTTTGCAAGATGACTGGATGATCGGTGTAGTAGGGGTACTGATTCTTAGCGTCGGTAACGCGGCGCTAATGCTGCTGGCTCACATCATCAAGCGTCTCAGCGACGTAATGGAGGAATAGGGTATGAGTGTGGCGATAAACGTCCTGAGCTATGCCTGTATTGTTTTGGGCCTAGTGTTTTGGTTTTGGGGCACCTGGCCCTTGCTGGGCGGACGCTCGGTGCTGTACAAGCTGCACAGCCTATCGGTGTCTGACACGCTGGGGTCGATGGCCATTGTGGTGGGTCTGCTGCTGCGAATTCCGAGCGAGTGGCCGCTGCTGGTGCTGGCGCTGATCTCGCTAGCGATTTGGAATACTGTGCTGGGCTATGTACTGGCCTACTGCGTTACCGACAAGGGGGGGCACGAGGTACATGATGGATAGCTCGATGATGAATAGCTACGTCTATGCCATCATGCTGCTGCTGCCGCTGTCGGCGGCGATGGTGATCTTTCAGAGCAACCCCTACCAGGCGCTGGTAATGCGAGGCATTTTGGGGGCGATCGCGGCGCTAGTCTATGCCATGCTAGGTGGGGCTGATGTAGCCCTGACCGAGGCACTGGTGGGGACGATGCTGGCCATTACTCTTTACGTGGTGGCGGTGCGGTCGTCCCTGGTGATGCGATTGGGTGTGCTAGAGGGCGAGGGCGCGAAAAATAACTTGCAGTGGCAGCCTTTACTTAACTATCTGCGGGCTATGCTTAAGCGCTACCAGCTGCGGCTGGAGCTAGTCTCCTATGCCGATGAGCAGACGCTGCACCAGGCCCTGGCTGCTAAGGAAGTGCACGGTGTCTGCCTGATGGACGCTGAGCATAATGGTGAAGACAGGGCTCCCCATATTTTGGTTAGAGTGCGGCGGCTGCACGAGATTTTTGCAACTGAACTGCCGGAGGCGATCGCTGACGCCAAGCTCTACAGTGATGACAATCTCACTCTCCTATCCAATACCTCAGCCTTGTCGGAGGAGCAGCTATGACCTGGATTTACTTGGCAGCGGGGCTACTATTTTTTCTCAAGATGCTGATCTGGCCTGACCCGACGACGCTTGGGCCTGGCCTAGTGGCAATGGATGCGATCGTCGCTGATACGGGTATTCCCAACGCGGTGTCGGGAATTATCTTTCGCAACCGCCTCTACGACACCCTGTTTGAAGTGGTGGTATTTAGTCTTTCTATTATGGGGGCCAAATACCTGCTGTCCGACGAAACCCCTACCGTCCCCTTCTATAGCTTTACCGACCAGCCTTCTATTTTGCTAGCTCGACTGGGGGCAACCATCGCGGCCCTGGTGGGCATAGAGCTAGCTATTCGCGGCCATCTCAGTCCGGGGGGAGGGTTTGCGGCGGGGGTCGCAGGCGGTACAGCAATTGGCCTAGTCGCCATTACCGCAGCCTCGCCGGAGTGGATGCAGCACATCTACGATCGCTGGCACGCCGCCACCTGGGAAAAGGTGTCTGTGCTGATTTTTATTGTTTTAGCGGTGGTGACGCTGCTGGGGGGTGATCTGCCTCGGGGACAGTTTGGCATGCTGCTCAGCGGCGGCGTGATACCGCTGCTCAACATGCTGGTAGCGCTCAAGGTGGCCCTAGGGTCGTGGGCGATTACGCTATTATTCATTCGCTACCGAGGGCTGCTGTAGGCACAGGCTCAACGCGGAGTGGCCCAGCCGCCCTTTGCCCAGCCGTTTTGCCTAGCCCTAGGTGGCCAACGGCGTCAACGTCCTCCCTAAGGGCTAGACCGACTCCTACCTGAGGATAGATTGAGCGCGTGCGGAACGGCCAGTACTGTAATAAGGAAAGTTTGAAATTGGAGGCCGATGTTATGGCTAGCGAATCTGAAACTCAAGGCAAGGCGAAGAGCAGCAGTGGTGATGATGGTGGCTACAATACTCCCATCGACCCCGCCCAGCGCCACACCGGCATGTACGAAGCGGGTGATGGTAAAGAAGAAGCCCAGCCTGAAGGCGGCAGCAGCGACACAGGCGTAGAAGGCGCTCCCAACCAAGGCATTGAAAAGCGCTAGGCGCTGAATGCCCAACGTGCTCAACTCTAGTGACACCCTAAAGCGATCGCAACTGCGATCGCTTTTTGCTTCAGAGCCGTGTCTGCTG